>NZ_JAELTR010000019.1:0-67249 GCF_016428945.1 Chromobacterium sp. ASV23 | reverse complement strand
GCGCTGGCGCGTGCGCAGCAGCCGGGCGTCTTCCACCGGCTTCAGCAGGTAGTCGATGGCGCCTTCCTCAAAAGCCTGGACCGCGTACTGATCGTAGGCGGTGACGAACACGATGGGGTACTGTCCGCCGAGCGCTATCGCCGCCTCGATGCCGCTTTGCGCCGGCATGGTGATGTCCAGGAAAATCAGGTCCGGTTGGTGCTGGCGGGCCAGCTCCCCCGCCTGCTTCCCGTCCTGGGCTTCGGCGACGATATCGAGCTCAGGCCAGACCCGGCCTAGCGCCATTCGCAGCTGTTCCCGCATCAATCTTTCATCGTCGGCGATCAAGGCCCTAAGCGTGTTCATGGTTTTTCCTCGTTAAACCAGGGCAAACGGCATGGCGATGGTGGCGAGCGTACCGCCGTCCTCCGGCGCTTCCAGCACCAGTTCGGCCTCGGTTCCGTACAGCAGGGACAGCCGCTCGCGGATATTGGCCAGGCCCATGCCCTGGCCGGGCTGGTCCGGGAAACCGACGCCGTCGTCGCGCACCGTCAGCCTTAGCTTGCCGTCCAGCACCTTGGCGTCCACCTCGATGGCGCCGCCTTCTGCCTTGGGTTCCAGGCCGTGCTTGATGGCGTTCTCCACTAGGGTTTGCAGCATCATCACCGGGAAACGGGCGCTTTGCAGCGACGGCGGCACCTTGATGCAAACCTTTAGCCTGTCCTCCATCCGCAACTGCATGATTTCCAGATAGGCGCGCGACAATTCCACTTGCTGTCCCAGGCGGGTTTCGCCCGGCGAATCGCGCCATTCCGGCAGCGAAGAGCGCAGATAGCGGATCAGCGCCTTTTGCATGACTACCGCTTTGTCCGGCGCGGTTTCCATCAACTGGCACACCGAGGACAGGGTGTTGAACAGAAAGTGCGGTTCGATCTGCGCCTGCAGCGCGCTCATCCGCGTTTCCGCCAGCTGGCGCTGCAGCGCTTCCAGCTCGGCCTGCTGCTCCGCTTTTTCGCTGCGGGCGATGGCGCGGTCCGCCTCTTGCTCTGCCCGGTGCTTGCCTATGGCCAGCACCTTCACTAGGATGGCGACCAGGGACAGCAGCAGCGTCATGTGTTCGATATTCAGAATGCCGCCCAGCATCATGATCAGCAGCAGCGTCAACATCAGCCGTCCCCAACCCAGCTGCGCCACCATGTCGACGAAGCCCCACCAGCCCTTTTCTATGGTTTTCAGGATCATGCTGAAATCCTCACGCCAAGACGTCGTGTGGTTTTGATTATCCAATTTTCACCTCTTTGCGCGGGGCCGGCAGGGTCAGACGTTGGCGGTACCGCTTCAGCTTGGGCAGGGACAGGTCCACCGCCAGCCAGATCAATACCAGGGGCACGATCAGGGCGTTGCAGGCCAGAATGGTCAGCAGCAAGGACGAGACGGCATGCCCCCATTCGATGGCGGCTAATCCGTTTAACGCCTGTGCGAAGTACAGAGGCATATGATGGCAGAACTGGTTGAGGGCGTCCAAGGCTGAGGCGATGTCGAGGTAAGTCATGATGCTCTCCTGGTTAGTGTGTGATGTGACTGTAGGAGAGCGGATCGTGGGGCGACATCGACATGCGACGGACTGCGCAATCAGAGGGATGAACCGTGTTTGGCGCGGATGAAATGCAGGGTGCGGAGCGAAATCGCAGGAGCGGAGACGGCCGCCGATGGCGGCGGCTTCACGCGCTGAACAGTCCGGGCGGCGCGGTGCGCTCCAGCTCAAAGCGCAGCAGCGCGGCTTTCAGCGGCAGGCCGCCGGCGTAGCCGGTGAGGCTGCCGTCGGCGCCCAGCACCCGGTGGCAGGGCACGATCAGCGCGATGGGGTTGGTGGCGTTGGCGCGGCCGATGGCGCGGGCGCCGTCCGGATGGCCCAGCGCCTTGGCCAGCTCGCCATAGCTGACGGTGTGGCCATACGGGATGCCGCGCAGCGCCGCCCACACCTGTTGCTGGAACGGCGTGCCTTGCGGGTCTAGCGGCAGGTCGAAGTCGCGCCGCGCGCCGGATTGGTACTCCGCCAGTTGGCAGGCCACCTCGGCCAGCGCCGCGTCGTCGCGCCGGCAGGCGTGTGCGGCCATTTGCTCCGGCCTGGGATGGAAAATCAGCCGGATCAGCGCGCCGTCGCGGTTCAGCCAGGCGGCGACCGGGCCGAAGCGGGTATCGATCAGACCGTGGCAAGTGCTGGGGTGTGGTGGCATCGTCAAGATGAGGTAAGGAGTGTATTGTTCATTCTAAATGAATGGAGGCGGACCTGCATGGCGCCGCCGGAGAGGAACGATATGGAGGCAGACCTATGAGCATGGCGGCAAATCTGGCGATCACCGTGGTGGCCTTGTTGCATCTGTATTTCCTGGCGCTGGAAATGTTTCTGTGGGACAAGCCGCTGGGGATGAAGACCTTCCGGCTGACGCCGGAGCGGGCGCGGGACACCAAGATACTGGCCGCCAACCAGGGACTGTACAACGGTTTCCTCGCCGCCGGCCTGCTGTGGGGGCTGTGGCTTGGGCCGGCTGGTTTCCAGATCAAGCTGTTTTTCCTCGGCTGCGTCCTGGTAGCGGGGCTGTTCGGCGCCGCCACCGTCAACCGGCGCATTCTGTTCGTGCAGGGTTTGCCGGCGGCGCTGGGCATCGCGTTGTTGTGGCTGGCTTGAGCGGCGGGTGTGTCGCGGGGAGTACGGATGGTTCCTGAAATGAGCATTCTGGGGCGGTTTTCAGGCAGAAGGCTCAAGCCGGCGCGCATCGTGTTCGATGAGCATGGCGTGTCCGTGCTACGTGGCGATGTCGTGCGGTGGCGCGTGCCGCTGGAGGAGATCGCCTCCGTTCGTTTGATGCGGGGGCGACGTCTGTTCGGCTTGTTTCCCCTCGGCCGATGGCTGGTGGTGGCGTCTCGCGGCGGCGCATGCCATGCCCAATCCGGCCTGGAATTCCAGAATGACGACCTTGAGCGCTTGGTTGCGCGAATCTGTCAGTTCATTCCTTGATTTCTCAGGATCAGCTGGTTCGCTCCAGTTCCTGCAGGAAACGCTCCAGCACCAGATTGGCGCGGCGGCCCTTGCGCACCGCCAGCGCCAGCGGCGTGTCGTAATGGCAAACGTCCGGCAACAGCGGCCGCATCAGGCCCTGCGCCACCCAGCCGGAGGCGAAATGGTCCGGCAAATAGCCGATGTAGCGTCCGGTGAGGATCAGGAAGGCGATGCCTTCGCGGTCCGATGCGGTGGCGGCCGGCTTCAGCCGCTGCTGCAGCGCCTGCGCTTGCGGCGGCAGCCGGTAGCCGGGGACGATGACGTCGGCGCGGGCGAGGTCCGCCTCGTCGATGGCGCCGTCTGGCTGCGGAAACAGCGGATGCTCGCGGCTGCAATACAGCTGGGAGCGTTCTTCATACAGCGGCAGGTAGTCCAGCCCGGACAGCGGCTGGATCAGCGGCACCACGCCGGCGTGCAGCTGGCCGTCCAGCAGCCCGGTTTCGATATCGCTGGGCGTCATCATGCCGATATTGATCCGCACTTCAGGGCCTTGTTCGCTCAGCGCCTGCAGCGCGCGGGTGATGCGCATCTTCGGCAAGGTCACCAGATTGTTGACGATGCCGATGTTCAGCTCGCCGCGCAGCTGGCGGTGCAGCAAGTTGACCTCGCTGCGGAAGTCTTCCAGCGCCGCCAGCACGGTCTGGCTGGCGCGCAGCACTTCGCGGCCCTCGTCGGTGAGGGCGAAGCCGGCGCGGCCGCGCTGGCATAGCCGGATGCCCAGCCGTTTTTCCAGATCGCCCATTTGCAGGCTGATGGCGGAGCGGCTGATGCCCAATACGCCTTCGGCGGCGGAGAAGCCGCCGCATTCCGCCACGGTGCGGAACAGCCGCAGCAGGCGGATATCGAAATCGCTGACTTGTCCCAGCGCGGGCTTGCGGTTCATTGGTTGAGTTTTATCTAATCTGAACATAAGAAAGATAGCATTTAACTCACCCAATGTCCGGTGCATGCTGTGGCCATACTCCTGCCAGCGAGGCCTGCGATGCATCCGCTCACCACCCGTTCTGAATTCGACCACCTCGACTTGCGTGCGCACTGGATGCCATTCAGCGCCAATCGCAATTTCCAGCGCGATCCGCGATTGATCGTCGCCGGCGAGGGCAATTATCTGACCGACGCCGACGGCCGCCGCATTTTTGATAGTCTGTCTGGCTTGTGGTGCTGCGGCGCCGGCCATAGCCGCAAGGAAATCGCCGAGGCGGCCTACCGCCAGCTGTCCACGCTGGACTATTCGCCTGGCTTCCAGTTTGGCCACCGGCTGTCGTTCAAGCTGGCCGAGCGCTTGGCGGCGATGGCGCCAGGCGCGCTGAACCATGTGTTCTTCACCAACTCCGGTTCCGAGTGCGCCGATACCGCGGTGAAAATGGCGCGCGCTTACTGGCGCTTGAAAGGCCAGGCGTCCAAGACCAAGCTGATCGGCCGCGCCCGCGGCTACCATGGCGTCAACATCGCCGGCACCAGCCTGGGCGGCATGAACGGCAACCGCAAGTTGTACGGCCCGCTGTTGGATGTGGACCATTTGCCGCACACCTTGCTGCCGGCCAACGCTTTCAGCCGCGGCATGCCGGTCCACGGCGTGGAACTGGCGGACGATTTGCTGCGACTGATCGAGCTGCACGACGCATCGAATATCGCCGCAGTGATTGTCGAGCCCATGGCCGGCTCCGCCGGCGTCATCGTGCCGCCGCAGGGCTATCTGCAGCGGCTGCGAGACATTTGCACCCAGCACAACATTCTGCTGATTTTCGATGAGGTGATCACCGGCTTTGGGCGCATGGGAGCGATGTTCGGGGCGGAATATTTTGGCGTGACGCCGGACATCATGAATGTGGCCAAGCAGCTGACCAATGGCGCAGTGCCGATGGGCGCGGTGATCGCAGCCACGGACATCTACGAAGCCTTCATGGCGCAGACCACGCCGGAATACGCGGTCGAGTTTCCGCACGGCTACACCTATTCGGCCCATCCGGTGGCCTGCGCCGCCGCCATGGCCGCGCTGGATGTGCTGGAAAACGAACAGCTGGTAGCGCGCGCGGCGGAACTGGCCCCGCACTTTGAGCGCGGCATCCATGGCCTGAAGGGCCTGCCGCATGTGGCGGACGTCCGCAATTGCGGTCTGGCCGGCGCGGTGCAACTTGCCCCGCGCGATGGCGACATGATTGTCCGGCCATTTGAGGCGGCGATGAAGCTATGGCGCAAGGGCTTCTATGTGCGCTATGGCGGCGACGCGCTGCAGTTCGGCCCGCCGTTCACCGCCACGCCGCAAGAGCTGGACAGCTTGTTCGACGCAGTCGGCGAGACCCTGTCCCAGCTGCCCTGATCCGACGATTTTCATTCAACAAGAGATTCCGAACATGAGCACTTTGCAGCATCTGATCCATGGCGAGGCCTGCGACGGCGGCAACCGCCGCGCCCCGGTTTTCAACCCGTCCACCGGCGAGACCATTCATGAAGTGCCGCTGGCCGATGCGGCTACCGTGGCGCAGGCGGTGGCCGCCGCCCAGGCGGCGTTTCCGGCCTGGCGCGACACGCCGCCGGCCAAGCGCGCGCAAGTGCTGTTCCGCTTCAAGCAGCTGCTGGAGCAGCACGAAGCCGAGATCGTGGCGCAGATCAGCCGAGAGCATGGCAAGACCCTGGAAGACGCCGCCGGCGAACTGAAGCGCGGCATCGAGAACGTGGAATACGCCTGCGCCGCGCCGGAGTTGCTGAAGGGCGAGTACAGCCGCAACGTGGGCCCCGCCATCGACGCCTGGAGCGATTTCCAGCCGCTGGGCGTGGTGGCCGGCATCACGCCGTTCAATTTCCCGGCCATGGTGCCGCTGTGGATGTATCCGCTAGCCATCGCTTGCGGCAATGCCTTCATCCTCAAGCCGTCCGAGCGCGACCCCAGCTCCACCCTGCTGATCGCCCGCCTGCTGCATGAGGCCGGCCTGCCCAAGGGCGTGCTGAACGTGGTGCATGGCGACAAGGAGGCGGTGGACGCGCTGCTGGCCGCGCCTGAGGTCAAGGCCGTCAGCTTCGTCGGCTCCACGCCGATCGCCGAATACATCTACGCCGAGGGCAGCCGCCGCGGCAAGCGGGTGCAGGCCTTGGGCGGCGCCAAGAACCACGCGGTGGTGCTGCCGGACGCCGACCTCGACAATGCCGTCAGCGCGCTGATGGGCGCGGCCTATGGCTCTTGCGGCGAGCGCTGCATGGCCATCTCGGTCGCCGTCTGCGTCGGCGATCAAGCCGCCGACGCGCTGATCGCGAAACTCACGCCGCAGATCAAGGCTTTGAGAGTGGGGCCGGGCACGTCGCCGGGCCTGGACATGGGGCCGCTGGTCACGCGCGCGCATCTGGACAAGGTCAGCGGCTACATCGCCGACGGCGTGGCGGCCGGCGCGCAACTGGTGGTCGACGGCCGAGGCATCACGGTGCCGGGCCACGAGCGCGGTTTCTTCCTCGGCGGCTGCCTGTTCGACCGCGTGACGCCGCAGATGCGCATTTATCAGGAAGAAATCTTCGGCCCGGTGCTGTGCGTGGTGCGCGTAAACAGCCTGGAAGAGGCGATCGCGCTGATCAACGCGCACGAATACGGCAACGGCACCTGCATCTTCACCCGCGACGGCGAAGCGGCGCGCCTGTTCGCCGACACGGTGGAGGTGGGCATGGTCGGCATCAACGTGCCGCTGCCGGTGCCGGTGGCCTACCACAGCTTCGGCGGCTGGAAGCGGTCGCTGTTCGGCGATCTGCACGCTTACGGCCCGGACGGCGTGCGCTTCTACACCCGGCGCAAGGCGGTGACCCAGCGCTGGCCGCAACGCGCCAGCCACGAGGCCTCGCAGTTCGCGTTTCCAAGCCTGTAAGCCGTCGTTGTAGCGACCCAGGCGCAGCCATCATGCAAAAAGGCCGGGCATAGGCCCGGCCTTGCTGATCAAGACGCTTGGGATCAGTTGGCGCGGTACCACGGATCGCCTGCGGTTGGCACAATGCCTTGCGCGTACCATTTGGCGCAGTATTTGGCGCCCTGATAGCTGGCGCAGTCGCCGCCCTGATACGCCACATTGACGTTCCACGGCTGCAGCGGTCCGGCGGTTTGCCGCCAGGGCGCGGATTGGCCCGGCGTATTGCCCTGGGTCCAGTATTGGGCCGTCCAGGTGGCGCCGGCATAGGTCACGGTATTGCCGGTGTTGTACGTTTGCCCGGCCGACCACGGCTGGCCGTTCACCGGCCCGCCGTCGCTGCCGCCGCCATAGTTAGGGTCCTGGGTGACGCCGCTGCCCCAGTGGTCTTTGAAGCCTTTGAACACATTGCTGAAGGCGTAAGGCGCCTGCACGATGCCGGAGCATTGCGAGTCCACATAGCTGCCGTTGCCAGGGCAGGATTTGTCGCGGCTGACCGACCACATGGACAGCACGCCGAAGTTATTGCTGTTGGCCATGCCGTACAGATTGGTGGCGTTGGCTACGGTGAAGGTTTCCGGCTGGGTATCGTTCAGGCCTATCATCGGCGTCACGCCCACCTTTTGCCACAGTTGGGCGTCGGTCAGCGTCTGGCCATGCGCCTTGTAGGCGGTGTCCAGTTGGCCGTACAGCGCCTGCGCCGCCTGCTTGGCGGCTGTGCCCATGTCGGCGGTGTGCTGGCCGTAGTCCATGGCCATGATGTTGACGGTGTCCAGCGCCACGCCATTGCTCAAGGCTGAGTTGAGCACGTTCTGCCCGTCCTGGGTGAGACCGAAGGGCATCACCGGCAGCGTCAGCGACACATGCAGCGTTTTGCCCTTGGCTTTATAACTTTTCTGCAGCGCCGCCACCACGGCGAAATTGCGGCTATTGGCGGCCGCGTCGGTTTGCGCCGCGCCTTCGATGTCGAAATCGATGCGGTTCAGATTGTAAGTGTCCAGCACCTTCTGGTAGGCCGCCTGCAAGCTGGCATTGTTGGTGCAGGCCTGCTGCAGCGGCGTGCCGTTGGCGCCGCCGAAGGACACCATCACCTCGCCGCCCTTGGCGCGGAAATTGGTGATGCCGGCGCTGATGGCGCTGGATTGCTGATCGCTGCTGGAGCCGGGAATCGGCAGCACGCCGCCCCAAGACGGGTTGCAGCCATTCTGAGCGACGACGAAGGCGAGCGTGAACTGCTGAATGCCTTGGTTGACGCCTATCTTGTCGATTTGCGGTGTTGGCCATAGCGTCATGTCCACATACGGCGCAAAGGCGCGGGCCTGAACGGCAGGGCTGCTCAGGCAGGCCGCCGTTACGGCCAGCGCGGAAACTGCGGTAAGCGTCTTCTTCATGCATTTTCTCCTTAATGCGCGTCGAATTGAGTGCGGCAGCTTTCTGAAAAGTAAATGGTTTAAAAAGAAGCCATCACTTATCAGCAATATGCAATATACGCGCTTGGAGTAAATGCTCAATGGGAAAAGTGCACGGACTTTTGATTTTTACATTTTGGTCTAGGGGCTGTTGACATTTGGTGAGTGGATCGCGTTTGCGCCGATTTGGACCGGAAGCAAGGCGCACAGTCCGACGCATAGTCATTCTATGCAAGGACTGGGCAACGCGGCCTCCGGCCCAAAGCGGCCAAACCCGCAGGGCCGGGCGCCTTTCGCGCCGACTCTTCGTTGTTCCGCGCTGGCAGAGAATGACTATGCGGCGCGCGAAACGCCTCGATTCGGCGCGAAATGCGCTCCGGCGCGACCGCTCACCAAACGTCAACAGCCCCTAGGGCTATGGCACAGATCAGTCCAGCGGCCAGGGCATGGACTTGGGCACCGCGGCATCGGCCTCGGCCGCGCTGGGCTCCTGGGGCAGGGCGACGCTATCCACCCCGCGCCACCATGGCGCGGCGCGTTCGGCATGGGCCGGCTCCACAGCCTCGCCTTGGCGCGGCATCAATAGCCGGACATTGCGCCGCTCGGCGCTGGCCAGCAGCGTTTCCGCCGGGGCATCCCAGGCATGCATCGCCAGGTTGAAGGTCCCCCAGTGCACTGGCAGGAAGGCGCCGCCGCCCAGCAGCTCCAGCGCTTTGAGCGCATTGTCGGGGCCCAGATGGATGTCGCCCCAGGCGGGATGATGGGCGCCCACTTCCAGCATCACCAGATCGAAGGCGCCCAGCCTGTCCCGAATCTCCTCGAACTGGCCGGTCAAGCCGGTATCGCCGCTGAAGAAGACGGAATGGCGCGGCGTGCGCATCGACAGCGAGGACCACAGCGTGGCGTTGCGGTCTTTCAGGCCGCGGCCGGAGAAGTGCTGCGACGGCGTGGCGGTGACGACGAGCTCGGATCCGGGGTGCTGGTAGCTCTCCCACCAGTCCAGTTCGGTGATGCGCTCGCGCGGCACGCCGAAGGCTTCCAGATGGGCGCCGACGCCCAGCGAGGTGACGAAAGGCGCCGGCGTTTTGGCCAGCTCGCGTATCGTGGGATAGTCCAGATGATCGTAATGGTCGTGAGAGACCAGGACCAAATCCAGCGGCGGCAGTTCCTTCAATTTCACCGGCGCCGGCTGGAAGCGCTTGGGTCCGGCCAGGCGGGTGGGCGAGGCGCGCGGTCCCCATACCGGGTCGGTCAGCAGGCGCAGCCCGTCGATTTCGATCAGCACGTTGGAGTGGCCCAGCCAGGTGGCGCGCAGGCCGGATTCGGGCGGTTTGCGCCAGGCATGCCTCGGGTCCAGCGTGGGCAGCGGCCCGGTCGGCACGCGCCGCTCGCCGCCGCACAGAAAGTCCTTCAGCGACGGCATTTTCACATTCGGATCGCGCAGGCCGGGCGCTATGGGATAGATGTTGCGGAAGCCGTCGCCGGCCCACATGGGCGAGGCGCGCATCCGCTCCAGCCGCGCGCCGTCCGGTTTCTTGCCAAAAGCTTTCATCGCAATCCTCATCGTTCAATGGCGGCCCATCCTGAGCCTGCCGCCTACTGTAGACAAGCATGCCGGCGGCGTCGAGCTTGGACTGTTCGCGGCTGGCGGAGTTTGCGGTTTTTACTATCGTCCCTGCGCTTGCCAGGTGTAGGCCTGGGGCTAGAATGAAAAACGAATGGACAGGCGAATCATCAAACAGGCCGCAACGACGAAACCGCGGGGGGCGAGGGTGGACGAACTGGAGGCAACATTGTTGCGGCTATGCCGCCAGGAGGCGCTGCCCGATGCCGCGGTGCTGGATATGCTGGCGGTGCAGCGGGAACGCTATCCGCGCGCCAGCCTCTTGTATTGGGCGGTGGTGGACTATGGTCTGCCGTCGACTGAGCCTCGTTTTTTTGTCTTCGATACGCTGGAGGGGTCCGTCCAGCGTTTTCTGGTGGCGCATGGAGGCGGCAGCAATCCCGACGCCAATCGGCTGCTTGTCAGCGAGTTTTCCGACGAGCCCGGCTCCAATGCGACGTGCCTGGGCGTATGCCGCGCCTCCGATACCTTTTTCGGGAGCTACGGCCTGTCGCTCCGGCTGGATGGCATGGGAACCCGCAACACCCATATGCGCGAGCGCAATCTGGCCATGCACGGCGCGGATTACGTCGCGCAGGACTATGTCCGCGAACATGGCATGCCCGGATGCTCAGACGGCAGCCTGGCGCTCGACCCGCAATACAGCGTGGGACTGATCAATATGCTGCAGGGCGGCTCCTACATCAACTGCATTTGCTCTAGCCGTTGAACCTGGCCTTGCTCCCGACGAAAGGCCCTGGAAGACTTCCAGGGCCTTTTCGCCGCCAGGCTTCAGTTGAGTCGTTCCAGGCTGTAATTGGCCGGTTCCCAGGCAAAAGCGCGGGTGTCGTTGCGCACATGGCCGATGCCGGGGAAGGAGATGTGCGCGGCGGCCACCCAGTAGCCGTGGGCAGCGGCATCGGCAAAGGCCTTGTGCCGCTGTTCGATGGCGCTTGCCGAGTCGACGTCGAAATCGATGGCGATCTCCGGGTGCGCGAACTGCGCCTGCTGGGCGTGCACGGCGTCGCCCCAGAACTGTATGCGGGCGCCGTCGCTGCTCGCTTCGTAGAAGACATGGCCCGGGGTGTGGCCGGGGGTGGCGATGGCGCGGATGCCGGGGAACAGTTCGACGCCGGGTTCGAAGGTTTTCACTTTTCCGGCCGCCAGATAGGGCGCCAGCGAAGCCTGCGCTTGGTCGAACCCCTTGCGCTGGTCGAAACCGGACGGGCGCGGCCCGCCCACCTTGGCCTTGTTGGCTGGATTCAGCCAGAAATCGGCTTCTTTCTGGCTCAGATAAATGTCGGCGTTGGGGAATAAGCGCTTGCCGGCCATGGAGAGGCCGCCGGAATGGTCGAGGTGGACATGGGTGAGCAGCACCGCGTCTATGTCTTCGGGACGGTAGCCGGCGGCGCGCAGGTTTTGCTGCAGACGGCCGGCTACATTGGCGCCGAACAGCTTGCCGGCGCCGCTGTCCACCAGCAGCAGTTTGCCGCCGGTATTGATCAGGAAGGTGTTGATCGAGGTTTCCGTCTGGTCCGGCTTCTGGAAGCCGTCTTCCAGCAGGCGGCGGATCTGTTGCGGTTCCTCTCCGTTGAGCAGCTTGTCCAGCGGGACTTTCACCGTGCCGTCCGAGACGGCGGTGACCTCGAACTGGCCCAGCATCATCCGGTAATAGCCGGGCGCCTGGGCGCGAACTTGCGGCGCCGCCGCGTAGCTGGGGGAGGCGGGCAGCAGCGCGGTGGCGGCGGTAGCCAGCGCCAGGCTGGCGGCGAGGGTTTGCATTTTTCGGCTGACTTTCATGATGGCTCCTGTCTGGTATGTCCGCGGCGATTTGCCGTTGGGCTTGCCTGCATGTTCCAATACGCAGTCATATCGTTCAAATCGATTGGAAAGATAATGACTATCAGCGAAAGAGATTTCAGGGGGGTCGATCTCAATCTGTTGGTGGCTTTTCTGGTGTTGATGCGCGAGCGCAGCGTCTCGCGCGCGGCCGAGCAGCTGTACCTGGGGCAGCCGGCGATGAGCGGCGCGCTGGCGCGGCTGCGCAGCCTGTTCGACGACGAGCTGCTGGTGCGCACCGCGGCCGGCATGGAGCCGACACCGCGCGCCTTGCGGCTGGAGGCCGAGTTGCTGCCGGCGCTGCAAGGGGTGCAGGCGGCGTTGTTCCAGTCCGAACGTTTCGATCCGGCCCGCGCCGAGCGCACTTTCACGCTGGCGATGCCGGATTGGGTGGAAGTCTGGCTGATGCCGGGGGTGTTCGCCGAATTGCGCCGCCAGGCGCCGGGGATGCGGATTGCGGTCAAGGCTACCGACCCCTTTCAGGCCGCGGCCATGCTGGAGCGGCATGAAATGGAGCTGGGCATCGCCACGCTGCGGGCGGAGCCGGGATGGATGCGCAGCCAGCCGCTGGCAAAGATGGGTTTCAGTTGCGTGCACCACGCCGCGCGGCTGCGGTTTGAGGGTGGGCTGTCGCTGTCAGACTACATCGCGCATCCCCACCTATTGGTCACCTACCGCGGCGTCTTCCAGAGCGGCATCGATCAATTGCTGGCGGAACAAGGACTGCAGCGGCGGGTACAGTACACCACCCAGCAATTCAGCGCCTTGCCCAGCCTGCTACGCGAAGTGGAGGCGCTGGCCAGCGTGCCTTCGGCATTGGCCCATCATTGGGCCGATTGCCAGAATCTGCATGCCCATCCCTTGCCGCTGCCGCCGCCGGAGTTTGAATTATCGATGTTCTGGCACGCGGTCAAGGATAGGGACCCGGCGCTGCAATGGCTGCGCGGCCTGGTCGCCGAGGCGGCGCGGCAGCCGGCGCGAGCGGGCGGCAAAAAGGCCCCGGGCCATATCGACGCGGGGCCTGCTTGAAAGATGGAGCCTGACTTAGCCGCAGGCCCCCACATGGCCGCAGGCGGTGCAGAACTCGCAACCGTCCTTCTTGATCAAGGCGTGGTTGCCGCATTCCGGGCAGGCCTTGCCGGCCAGCGGCTTGAGCATGGATGGCGCTTCCAGGGCGAACAGGTCGCTCTGTTCCGGCACCATCACGCCCATTTCCTCCACCGGCACGCCTTCTTCGGTCAGCACGCCCAGCATGGCGTAGCGGTGGATGATCAGCCGCGCCAGGTAGGCGACGGTGGACGGCCAGCTTTGCGATTTTTCCATGCCCGGGATGCGGGCGAAGAAGTCGCCTTGCGGCTCGGCGTAGTTCAATAGCTTGCGCAGCTTCAGGCCGATCCAGGCCGGGTCGATCACCCGCATGTCGAGCGACAGCATCTTGCACAGGCCGTCCAGTTCGCGCGGATACGCGCCCGCCAGCCATACCGAGTACGGGCGGCGCTTGCCATTGGGCAGCACCAGTTCTTTGACGAACAGCACGAAGTCGTCGCCGGTTTGCGGGTTCACCACATCCACCGACCAGCTCATGGTGCCGTCGCTGCCGGACTTCGGCTCCTTGCGCGCGAACAGGGCGTCCATCACCGGCGTGGCTTCGCCGGCTTCCAGCGTCAGCGCGCCCAATTGCTCCACGCGGTGGCGCACCACCTGGCCCAGCGCGGCGGCGGCCGAGGTGGCGTGTATGGTCTTGTCGCCCAGCGCGAAGCGGTAGCGCTTGTCGCCATTGGTGCGCGACAGCGCGTCCAGCTTGGCGGCCAGCCAGGCGCGGTCGCGGCAGCGCATGTCCATCGACAGGGTCTTGGCGATGGCGGACAGGCCGCGCTGTTCGTCGGTGGCGTTGACCCAGCATTCAAACGGCGTGGCGCGGCCGTTTTCCATATGGCCCACCACCACGGCGAAATCGCCGGCATCGCCTTCCACCATGAAGGTCCAGGACGGGTTGCCTTCCTTCAGCTTGGGGCGGTTCGGCCATTTCAGGCTGGACAGGGCCGGCGTGGGGGCGGTGTTCAGCGTGACGCGGCGGTCCGGGTCGCTGGCGGCGCCGGACAGGTCTTGCGGCGCGGCGGCGGATTGCGCCGGCTCCACCGACAGCACCGAACCCAGCACATTGTTGGGCCGGTAGGTGGTGATGCCCTTCAGGCCCGCGCGCCAGGCTTCCAGGTACAGGCTCTCGAAGTCCTCGAACGGATAGTCGGCCGGCACGTTGACGGTTTTGGAGATGGCGGTGTCCACATACGGCGCCACGGCGGCCACCATGCGCATATGGTCCAAGGCGCTCATCTCCAGCGCGGAGACGAAGTAATCCGGCAGTTTGGCGGTGTCGCCGCCCTGCATGCGCCACACGCGGTAGGCGTGGTCTTCCACCAGGTATTCCTGCTGCGTGTTGTCCGCCATCCGCTTTTTGCGGGTGTAGAACCACGAGAACGGCGGCTCGATGCCGTTGGAGGCATTGTCGGCGAAGGCCAGCGAGATGGTGCCGGTGGGCGCGATGGACAGCAGGTGCGAATTGCGGATGCCGTGCTTGCGGATGCGCGCCTGGATCTTCTCCGGCAGCCGGCTGGCGCAGTGCGGCGCGGCCAGGTACTTCTCGGCGTCGAACAGCGGGAAGGCGCCTTTCTCGATGGCCAGGTCCACCGACGCGTCATAGGC
This sequence comes from Chromobacterium sp. ASV23, assembly GCF_016428945.1. Lineage (NCBI taxonomy): Bacteria > Pseudomonadati > Pseudomonadota > Betaproteobacteria > Neisseriales > Chromobacteriaceae > Chromobacterium > Chromobacterium sp. ASV23. The sequence continues at coordinate 52,771 of NZ_JAELTR010000019.1, read as the reverse complement.
CGCGTCGCGCATGGTTTCGGCGATGCGGGCGGCGAAGCGGCGGCCTTCTTCGCTGTCGTAGCGTATCTTCAGCATGATCAGCGCGTCGCCCAGGCCGGTGAAGCCCAGGCCGACGCGGCGCTTGTTCATCGCCTCGCGCTGCTGTTCCGGCAAGGGCCAGACCGTCAGGTCCAACACGTTGTCCAGCATGCGGATGGCCATCCGCACCACTTTCTCGAACGACTTGAAGTCGAAGCTGGCCTGCTCGCCGAACGGCGCGCGCACGTGGCGGGTGAGGTTGATCGAGCCGAGGTCGCAGCAGCCGTAGTCCGGCAGCGGCTGTTCGCCGCAGGGGTTGGTGGATTCGATGACTTCGCAATAGGACAGATTGTTGTCCTGGTTGATGCGGGTCATGAACAGCACGCCCGGCTCGGCATGGTCGTAAGTGGAGGCCATGATCTGCCGCCACAGCTCGCGGGCGCGCACGGTGCGGTACACCCACAGGCCGTCTTCGCGCTGGAAGCTGTCCGGGAAAGCGTCGGAGTTCGGCGGCACCGCGTGGGTCAGCTGCCAGTCGCCGTCCGCTTCCACCGCGCGCATGAAGTCGTCGGACACGCCGACCGAGATATTGAAGTTGCGCAGGTCGCCCTGGTCCTTGGCGTGGATGAAGTCTTCCACGTCCGGATGGCTGATATCCAGCACGCCCATCTGCGCGCCGCGGCGGGCGCCGGCCGATTCCACGGTCTCGCAGCTGCGGTCGAACACGCGCATGTACGACACCGGGCCGGAAGCGCGGCTATTGGTGCCCTTCACGTGCGCGCCCTTGGGGCGGATGCGCGAGAAGTTGTAGCCCACGCCGCCGCCGCGGCGCATGGTTTCGGCCGCCTGCAGCAGCGCCTGGTAGATGCCTACCTTGCCGCGCTCGGTTTCGGAGACGGAGTCGCCCACCGGCTGCACGAAGCAGTTGATCAGCGTGGCGGAGAGTTCGGTGCCGGCGGCGGAGTTGATGCGGCCGCCCGGGATGAAGCCCTTGTCCAGCGCCTCGAAAAACAGCGGCTCGAAACGGGCCGGGTCTTTTTCCAGCGCGGCCAGCGCGCGGGCGACACGGTGGCGGACTTCGCTGACGCTTTGTTCGCCGTTCTTGGCGTATTTCTCCAGCAACACCTCGCGCGAGATGTCCTGCTCCGCCATGGCGGCGATGTTTTCCTGCTGCATGGAACGCTCATCCTTCTGAAACGGTGTTCGACGACGACGGCATGGCTGCGTGGGCATGAAAAACGGCGTAGCACACTATATGTTGTTACGCCGTCCGGTGTTGAAACGCAAGCTATTGTGTTGTGTGCCGGCTGCGATTGTACCGCAGCCGCAACGCCGCGTCGCTATTTCGCGGTGATTTTGACCGCCAGTTCCACGCCGTCGCGGTTGGCCGATGTCTTTTGCGGCGCATCCAGCGCGATGCGATCCGCCAGCTCCGGCTGGTGGCGCAGCATCACCTTGCGGGCGTTGTCCGCGCGCTGGCTCGCCAGCTTGACGAGATCGGCCTGGCTGACTTGCTGGGCGGCCAGCATTTCATCGCGCAGCTGCTTGGCCAGCGCCTCGCCGGACGGACCGCCCGGCTTCAGCACATGGCCCAGCAGCTTCATCCGGCCGATGAGGCGGCCGTACACGGTCTTGATGGCCGATTGCGTCTGCGCGTCCTTCAGGTCCAGCACCGGCAGCGGCTCGTCGTCCAGCGGCGGATGGCCGGCGGCGGCCAGCACCGCCGAGTCGACGCGGGCGCGCGCCAGCTGTTTGCTGTCCGCGTCCGGCGCGTAGCCGCCGGCGATGGCGATCTGCATCTTGGGCCGCTTGGCCATCAAGGCCGCCACCTTGTCCAGCTTTTCGCGCTCCGGCGGGCTGACATGGGCCTCGCCGGCGACGAAGCGGATGTCGTCGAAGCCTTCTCCGCCCAGCAGCGCGCCCAGGGCGCGGAACGGCGCGGTGGCCACCTTGGTGACGATGTTGACGAAGGCTTTCCAGATCACCTGGCCGTAGCTGAACTGCGGATCGTCCAGGCTGCCGGCCACCGGCAGGTCCAGATCGATGCGGCCGTTGCTGTCTTCCAGCAGCGCCACGGCCAGCCGCAGCGGCAGGTGCGGGCCTTTGTCGCCCTTCAGCTCCTCGCCCAGCTGGATGGAGTCGATCATGATGCGGTTCTCGCCCTTGAGCTGGCGGTGGTCCAGCAGGTAGCGCAATTCCAGCGACAGCTTGCCGTCCTTGACCTGCCAGCCGGCAAAATTCATCGAGTACGGATTGAGGTTGTTCAGCGCCAGGTTGTGGAAGTCCAGCACGATGTCGGTGTTGTCGGTGGGCGACATCGGCGACAGCGCGCCGCGCACCTTGACCTCGCCGTACTGATCCACCGCGCCGTCCAGCGTGATGCGGCCGCGGCCGCCGGCGCGGGTGGACAGGTTCTGAATGCTGCCGCGCAGGTGATGCATGTGGGTGGCGAAGTCCGGGGTCATGCCGTGGTCGGCGAACTCCACCGCGCCGTTCTGCACATGGATGCTGTGCACGTCGACCTGCGGCAGCGGCGCGGATGGCGCCGATGCCGGCTTGCCGCCGGGCCTGCCGGCGAAGATTTGCTGCCAGTTCAGGCGGCGCTGCGGGTCCAGGATCAGCCGGGCTCGCGGCTGATCCAGCCGCACGTCGTTGATGCTGACTTTCAGCGGCATGCCCTGGGCCTGCAGCTGGCTCAGGCTCAGGCTGTTCCAGCCCAGCAAGGGCAGCGGCTCGCCCGGCTCCTGCAGCGTCATCTTGGCCAGCCGGAGCTGGCCGGACAGCTGCCATCTGGCGGCGGAGGCGGCGTCCAGCTTGAGGTCGGCGCTGGCGGCGCCGCCGGACAGCTTCAGCGGGGTGCCGGTCAGGCCATACGGGGCCAGCGGCGCCAACGGCAGGGCATCCAGTTTGATGCTGCCGCGCGCGGCGGGCTTGGCTGGATCGATATCGAGCTTGGCGCTCAGTCCGCCGCTGCCGGCGCGGGCGGACAGGTCCAGCGACAGCTTGTCGTCATCGTTGACTTCCAGCTCGCCGTTCAGCTTTTCCAGGCGGTATTCCAGCGGTTTGGGCAGGCTGAGATCGCGCCAGCGCAGACTGCCGTTTTGCAGTTCGATATCGGGGTAGGGCAGCGCCCACGCCGGGCCGTTTGCCGACGGTTTAGCGGAAGCTTGCCCCCGCTGCGCCAGCAGCTTCTGCAACTGCAGCTTGCCGTCGCGTTCGCGCTGCAGCGTCAGTTGCAGGCCGTTCAGCGCGAGGTCGCCCGGCTCGAGCTGGCGTTGTTTCAGGTCTATCCGCGTCGGCGACAGCTCGGCGCGGGGCAGGCTCAGCCACGATACGCCGCCGCTGCTCAGTTGCAGGTCGGCCAGCTGCAGCCCGGCGTTTTCCAGCCGCATGCCATGCTCCGGGTCCAGGCTCAGCTTGGTCTGCAGGCGCGGGATGTCGGTTTCCAGTTTCAGCGGCTGGATGAAGGTCTGGTCGGTCCAGGCAGCATGCCAGTTGTTGAGGCGTATGCTCTCCACCTTGACCAGCCAGGGCGAGACCTTGCTGGGCTTGGCCGGCGCCGCAGGCGGCAGCCGCAATGCCTGCAGCCAGTTCAACTGGCCCGCCGCGTTGCGGCCGGCGCTGACCTGGCCGCCGTTCAGTTCGATGCGGTCCACGGTTAGCAGGGCGTGGGACAGATCCAGCGCGCCGCCTTCCACTTTCAGCTCAGGCAGCTCCAGCGCGCTGCCTCCCGGTCCTTTCAGCTTCAAGCGCTGCAGGCTGGCGTTCAGTGACGATACCGTCAGCTCAGGCGTTTTTCCGCTCAGGTCGAGCTGGTAGCGCGCGTCCACGGTCAGCGCGCCTTCCGGCTTGTCGACGGCGAAGTAGGGATGGACGTAGTCCCAGGCGGTGGCCAAGGGCAGGCTGCCTATGTGCGCCTCTCCGCTCGATTGCAGCGGCTGCAGCTGCATGCTGCCGCGCCAGTCGAAGCGGCCGCCGCCTTCCAGCTCCGCATGCAGCGCGTAGCGGCCGTTTTCCGCCAGCGTGGACAGGTTGCTCAGGCTCAGATTGATCGGCATCAGCCGGAAGCGTTCGGCCTGGCCGACTTCATGGTCGCTGACGCGGATCTGGCCGCCGCGCAGGTTGATCGCGTCGATTTTCAGCCGGGGCAGTTTCTCCGGTGTGGAACCGCTGTCCAGTCTGGCTGGTCCAGAGATATCCGCCGCCAGCTTTTCCCAGTTCCACTTGCCTTGGGCGTCGCGCTCCAGCCACAGCTGCGGCGTATCCAGCGTGAATTCGCTGGCTTGCCAGCGGCCCAGAAGCAGCGCGTACAGGTCGGCATTCAGGTACAGGCGGCGCGCCATGAACAAGGGGCGGCCGTCGGCTTCGCGAAGGGCGACGCCGTTCAGGGTCAGCTCCATGCTCCAGGGCACGATGCGAACCTCGGCGATGGCCAGCTGCCGGCCATGCTTGCGGGCCCAGTCCGACGCGGCCTGCTGCAGTAAATGCGGCGCGGCCAGGCCCAAAAAGGCCCAGAAGGCCAGCAGCAAGGCAACGGCTAACGCCAGCCAGCGCAGCCAGCGACGAGGTTTGCGGGGATTGGGTGAGGGAACGGCCTGGTTGGCATGGGCATCGGTATTCATATCGTTTAATTCTAATTCACTTTCACGCCGCCGTCCTGTTGCGTTGTTTGTCCTATTGTTGACCATGATTGACCAAAAGAAACGTCTTGCCCGTTGCAGGCAGCCAAAAGGGCTGGCTAGGATGGAGAAACGTTCAAAATCTTGAACGCGAAATTTGCCAAATCTTTATCACGAAAGGGGGATCATTTTGCAGCAGCGCCACCGGCAAGGCCGGTCTTCCACCATTTTTTCAAAGGCGGCCAAGCCGCCGCAACTGGCCGAGCGCACCCTGTTCCTGCTTCAGGCAGGCAGGCGACACACGCTGGCCCATCCGGCCCAACTGCTCAGCAGTTCGGGCGCGCACACGTAACAGAGGCTTTATGGACAGTGCCCATACCATCAATCAATGGCTTGACGAACACCATATCACCGAGGTGGAGTGTCTGATTCCGGACATGACCGGCCTCGCCCGCGGCAAGATCGTGCCGCGCCACAAATACAACCCCGCCGAGGGGCTGCGCCTGCCGGAGGCCGTGCTGTCGATGACGGTGACCGGCGATTACCCGGACCGCGATTTCACCTCCGTGGCCGATCCCGACATGAAGCTGATCCCGGACGCCAGCACGCTGCGCCCGGTGCCGTGGAACCGCGAGCCGACGGCGCAGATCATCCACGACTGCTACAGCTTTGACGGCCAGGCGGTGGACCTGGCGCCGCGCAATGTGCTCAAGCGCATTCTCAAACTGTACGAGGACAAGGGCTGGAAGGCGGTGATCGCGCCGGAGATGGAGTTCTACCTAGTGGAGATCCAGCCCGACGAAGACCTGCCGCTGCGCCCGCCGGTGGGCCGCACTCGCCGCACCGAAGCCGGCATGCAGAGCTTTTCCATCGACGCCGTCAACGAATACGACGACATCTTCGACGTGATGTATGACTGGTGCGAGGCCCAGGGCCTGGCGCTGGACACCTTGATCCACGAGATGGGCACCGCCCAGATGGAGATCAACCTCGATCACGGCGACCCCTTGCAGCTGGCCGACCAGGTTTTCCTGTTCAAGCGCACCGTGCGCGAAGTGGCCATCCGCAACAATATGTACGCCACCTTCATGGCCAAGCCCATGCAGGGCCAGCCCGGCAGCGCCATGCACATGCACCAGAGCGTGGTGGACTTGGCCAGCGGCCGCAACATCTTCAGCCAGGACAATGGCGAACCGTCGCCGGCCTTCCTGCACTTCATCGGCGGCCTGCAAAAGTACCTGCCGGCTGCCATGCCCTTTTTCGCGCCGTATGTGAACTCCTACCGCCGCCTCAGCCGCTACACCTCGGCGCCCATCAACCTGAGCTGGGGCTACGACAACCGCACCTGCGGCCTGCGCGTGCCGCACTCCGGCCCGGAAGCGCGGCGCGTGGAAAACCGCCTGGCCGGAGTGGACGTCAATCCGTACCTGGCGATGGCGGCCAGCCTGGCCTGCGGCTACCTGGGCATGCGCGAGCAGCTGCAGCCGTCCGACCCGCTGTCCGGCAGCGCCTACGAACAGCCGCACCAGCTGCCTCGCCACCTGGACGACGCCATCGACATGCTGCTGCGCTGCAAGCCGCTGGCCGAGTTGTTCGGCGAGCATTTCGTCGAAACCTACGCGGCGATCAAGGAAGCCGAGTACCGCGAGTACTTCGACGTGATCAGCCCGTGGGAGCGGCGCTTCCTGTTGTTGCACGTCTAAGCGTACCGACCTAGCGCCCACGCCTTCCCGCCCTATGGGCCGGAAGGCGTTTTTGTGCCTGGCGGTGGCGGGCTGCAGGAGCAAGTGCGCGCCGCGCCTCCGCCTCGTTTCGTGCGCTTGGCCTGCCGCGAGAGTATGCAGGATGCAGCGGTGAAACCAGACAACATGCGTCTGCTCGGTTCGTAAGCTGTAATAATGACTCTGAACACAGATTCGAAGCTTATCCAACAGGCGCGGGTTTCTTGCAGTTTCTGGTAGGGTATTAGTTTCGCTATGTTAGGTGTCCTGTAAGAAGCATGCTGGTATCTATCGTGGATGATCTTAAGATTGCAATCTTGACGGCATAATTTCGGCGCGCCAGAATCTGGGCATTGGCTCCTGACATTTCAGGTGAAAATTTACATGATATGCAATTGTAGGCATTGCAATTTAGCCGTTTCCGACAAATCTCGGGAAAAAGTCTCCCCAATCCTCATATAGCAAAACGATATACCGTAATGGATTACAACAGGTTAATTTCATTGGCGCTTCAATATGCTGGATTTCTTGGCATATCGGTTGTGTCTATCGCCGCCACGGCCTTTGGTCTATTCAAATGGCTGGGAGGTAAATGGCTTGAAGGAAAGTTTGCCGAGCGGCTGCAAAACCTAAAATCGGAGCAGGATCACGCCATTCGAATTGTCCAGTCAACGATCGACCGGGAAATACACAGAGCCAAGAAGTTATACGACAACGAGTTCACAGCACTATCCGAGTCTTGGCACTTACTGAGAGCTGCGTACGATATGTCATCTGGAACAGTCGCATCAATGACAGTTAACGTCGCCCTCATGAATGCTGAAGAACTTGAACGGTATTTGTCGAAGCGAGGAATGGAAGAGTGGCAACGCAAAGAGTTACATGCTCTGACTGGCGAAGCTCGCAACGACGAGTATTGGAAGTGGTCGGAGTGGCAACGACTAATTGAATGCCAAAATAAATGGCGCGAGTGTCAACAGCAGATTGATGCGGTGAGCATTTTCTTTCCAGCTGGTTTCACTGAAAAATTTCGCACCATCAATTACATGATCTGCTCAAGCAACGTCGAATATGAGGAGCGTATTCGTAAGCACAAAGTTCCAGAGTACGGTGCATCCTACGACCGCTTCGAATTTACAAATAAGCTTCTCAACGAGGGCAAGAGCTTGATTAACGAACTGGAAGAAATGGTCCGTGATAGGCTCTGGTCAGTTGCCAAAGAAGGTAGCCAAGTTGAGCAGAAGTCCTGAAGGTTAGTTGTCCAGTCCTGAGCGAATGCGGACCGCCCTTTGCATCAAGGGTTGTTGAGGCATCGCTGCAATGACGATGGAGCGCGTCTTCACGCCGGCTGCTGCTGGGTGACGCAGTGGATGCCGCCGCCGCCGGCGGCGATCGCGTCTATGTTCAGCTGCACGATCTCTCTGCCCGGAAATTGCTCGCGCAGGATGTCGCGGCAGTTGCCGTCGGCATCGTCGTCGCCAAACTGCGGCGCGATCACCGCGCCGTTGCAGACGTAAAAGTTGACGTAGCCGGCGGCGAAGGACTTGCTGTCGTAGGTGGGCCTGACCTTGTCCGGGCCGCGCAAGGTCACCACTTGCAGGCGGCGGCCCTTGGCGTCTGTAGCCCGGCGCAAAATGGCCAGATGGCGTTGCGTGACCGCGTGGTCGAACGAGGACGGGTCGCTGTCCACGCCGGCGATCACCACGCCGGGGCGGGCGAAGCGGGCGTAGAAATCGGTATGGCCGTCGGTGATGTCGCGGCCGGCGATCCCGGGCAGCCAGATCACCTTGTCCACGCCCAGCAGCCGTTTCAGCTCGGCCTCGCAGGCGGCTTTGTCCACGCCGCGATTGCGGTTGGGATTCAGCACGCAGCTTTCCGTGATGATGGCCGTGCCGTCGCCATCCACCTCCAGCGCGCCGCCTTCCAGCACCAGCGAACTCTTCAGCAGCGGGACACGGGCGCGTTCGCAGATGGCGGACGCCACGGCACGGTCCCAGCCGTATTCCTGCTTGCCGCCCCAGCCGTTGAAATTGAAGCCGGCGCCGGCCAGCTGGCCCTGGGCGTCATGCACGAATACCGGCCCGGTATCGCGCATCCAAATGTCGTCCAGCGGCTGGGCGATCAGTTGCACCCCGTCCCCGCAGAGCCGCCGCGCCCGCTCCAGGCTGGCTGCCGGCGTCAGCATGCGCACCGGCTCGAACTGGGCGATGACGCGGGCGATTTGCGCCAGATTGCGTTGAGCGGGCTGCAGCAGGCGATCTCTCCAGATCGCGGCCTGGGCGCCGAAGGCCATCCAGGTGGCGGCGTGCGGCTCGCCCTCGTCCGGCATGCGCCAGCCGGCGGCCTGCAGCCTGGCAGGCCGAATGGCCGCAGCGGGCGGCGGTGGATTGGAAGCAGGGGTGGAACGGCCATCGGACAGACAACCGCCCAGCAGCGCGCAGCCCGATAGCCAGGCGGTTTGTCTCAGAAAATGGCGTCGGTTCATTCTCGCCCCCGGCAAGCAGCTTTGCATAAGCTAGGCTCATGCTTTAGAGATAGCTGCTGACAGGCAGGCTTGGCGAATTTTCCGGCGGCGGCAAAGCGGCTCAGGCGGAGAGCAGCGCCGCCAGGGTAGCCGCGCCTTCGCGCTGCTGCAATGGGTCGTAATAGCTGAAGTTAAGCCGCAGCGCATGCTGCCTGGGCTCGCTGTCGCGGAAGAACAGCGAACCGGGCGCGTAGTGAATGCCCATCTGCATCGCCTGCGGCAGCAGGCGGCGGCAGTCCATGCCCGGCGGCAGTTCCAGCCAAAGGAAATAACCGCCTTGCGGCGTGACCAGGCGGCTGCCGTTTGGCAATTGGGCGGCCAGTTGTTGGCTCAAGGCGTGCCAGTTGGCTTGCAGCCGGCCGCGCAGCAGGCTGAGCATGTCCTCGTGCTGGCCGCCGGCCAGCAGCCGCGCCAGGGCCAGCTGGCTGGGCAGCGGCGTGGACAAGGAGCTGCATAACTTCAGGCCGACGATGCTGTCGCGGTAGCGCCCGGCGGCGATCCAGCCGACGCGGTAGCCCGGCGCCAGCGATTTGCTGAACGAGGCGCAGTGCAGTACGCTGCCGTTGCGGTCATAGGCTTTCAGCGGCAATGGGGCGTTTTCGCCGAAGTACAGCTCGCGGTAGGTGTCGTCCTCGATGATGGGCACGCGGTGGCGGTCCGCCAGGGTCAACAGCGCCTGCTTGTCGGCGTCGCTCATCGTCAGGCCGGTGGGGTGCTGGAAATTGGCCATCGCCAGGATGGCGGCAGGGCGGTGCTGGACGATCAACTGATCCAGCCGCTCCAGGTCCAAGGCCTGGCCTGGCGGCGTGGCCAGGGTGTGGGCGGCAATGCCCAGTTGTTCCAGCAGGTCGAACAGCGCCGGAAAGGCCGGCGTCAGCACCAGCATCGCCGCGTTGCCGGCCAGCCGGGCGACCGCGCGTATCGCCAGATTCAGCGCCTCCATCGCGCCGCAGGTCACCAGCAGCTCCTCGCCGTCCAGCTCCACGCCCTGCGCCAGATAGCGCAGCGCCAGTTCCCGGCGCAGCCCTTCATAGCCGGTGCTAGTCTGGCCGGTCAGCGCGTAGCGGTAGTCGCCCAGCGCGCGGGCCAGGGCGCGGTTAAGCGGCGTGGTGTTGATCAGCGCCGGATTGATGTAGGGACAGCCCCAGGGCATGGGCAGCGCGGCGGTCAGGTGCTCGATGCGGACGTCGCTGCCATCGCCGTCCATCGTCAGCCGGCTGGGCGCGGCGCGCGCCAGCACGCGGAAGCCGGAGCGCGGCAGGGACGCAATCAGCCCCAGCCGTTCCAGTTCGGCATAGGCGCGCTGGGCGGTAGTGATGCTGATCTTGTGATCCTGGCACACCTTGCGCAGCGAGGGCATGCGGTCTCCGGCGCGCAGGTGGCCCTGTTCGATGGCGTGACGGAAGCGTTGGCTCAGTTGGCCGGTTTTGTTCATGCACTTTTCCTGCCGGTTTATTCGCCGATGAAGCTGGATTTTTCCTTGACGGTGACGTCATCGTTCAGCGAGCGTATCACGAAGTGGATAGGGTGGGCGCCGCGGCTGGCGTGCTCGGGATTGGCCTGCACGCGCACTACCACGGTTTCGGTGTGCGCCGGCTTGACGTCGAAGACTTGCTCGGGGCGCTCCATGCGGATGCTGGGCAAGCCCTCCACCGTCACGCTATAGCGCTGCGGCTGTTCGGTGGTGTTGATCAGCCTGAGGTTGTAGCGGTTCTGCAGCATGCCGTCGTCGCTCTGCTCCACCAGGCTGGCGCGGTCGCGCAGCACGTCCACCTTGAACGGCTTCTTCAGCGCCAGCGCGGTGGTGGAGGCCACGATGATGCCGGCGAGCAGACAGGAATACACTGCGATGCGCGGCCTGTGCAGCGACTTGGCCGGCGCGGGTTTGCCCTGCAGCGCCTGGGCGCTGGTGTAGCGGATCAGCCCGCGCGGCGACTTGAGCTTGTCCATCACCTGGTCGCAGGCGTCGATGCAGGCGGCGCAGCCTATGCATTCATATTGCAGGCCGTTGCGGATGTCGATGCCGGTGGGGCAGACCTGCACGCAGATGCCGCAGTCCACGCAGCCTTTAACCGCGTTTTCGCTCTTGGCCTGCTGTTTGCCGCGCGGTTCGCCGCGCCGTTCGTCGTAGGAGATGATCAGGGTGTGGTCGTCGAACATCGCGCCTTGGAAGCGCGCGTATGGGCACATGTGCAGACAGACCTTCTCGCGCAGCACCCCGGCCAGCAGCCAGGTGAAGCCGGCGTAGAACAGCGTCCAGAATAGGTCCCACGGGCCCACCTGCAGCGTGGCCAGTTCGCGTATCGGCGTGAAGTAGCCGACGAAGGTCAGGCCGGTCCACAGCGAAAACGCCCCCATCAGTAGCTGGGTGGCGCCTTTCTTGAAGAATTTGCCGGCGCTCATCGGCGCCGCGTCCAGCTTGCGGCGGGCCAGGTGGTCGCCCTGCACCAGCCGTTCTATCCATATCATGATCTGGGTGTATACAGTTTGCGGGCAGCTGTAACCGCACCATAGCCGGCCGGCCAGCGTGGTCCACAGGAACAGCCCTAGCGCCGACACCACCAGTAGCGCCGCCAGATAGATGAAATCCTGCGGCCATAGACTGATGCCGAAGATCAGGAAGTGATGCTCCGCCAGGTTGAAGTGCACAGCCTGGCGGCCGTTCCATTGCAGCCAGGGCACGCCGAAGAATACCAGTTGCGTGAGCAGGACCATGCCGACGCGCAGGTTGTTGAAGCGGCCGCTGGTGAGTCTGGGGTGGATTTTGATTGGAACCGGCTGTATTTCGGGCTTGGACATGGCTGCCACCAGGCTATGAGGAATAACCATGTTTTACTGCTGGAAATCAGTACACACAATGAACAGAATCAGTCGGAAAAATATATACAGATGCCAACTGTCAGCCCGCTCTGTCTTTTTGTTGAAGTCTCGCAGTATTGCTTGGCGCGCGGAGTTGGGTAATGCTTTTGGCATTGTTAATGTGTGGGGGAGATGTGGGCGCTTATGTCCTGAATGAGGGTTTGGTCGCGGCGGCCACCCTGTATGCGGTCGGCGCGGCAAGCCCCGGCCCCAGCAATCTGGCGATCATGGGCGCGGCGATGAGCCACGGGCGGCTGCGCGCGCTGGCGATGGCGCTTGGCGTGGTGTTGGGGTCGCAATTCTGGGGGCTGCTGGCAGCCTGCGGGCTGGCTGGGATCATGCGTGAGGCCTGGTGGCTGATGATGGCGATGAAGCTGGCGGGAGGCGTTTATCTGCTGTACCTGGCGTTTCTGTCGGCCAGGCAGGCAGCGGTTGCGGATTGGGCGGCCCCCGCTGCTGCGGAGCCGGAAAAGAATGGCGCTTGGCGTTGGCTGCTCAAAGGCGCTGCCATGCACATGACCAATCCCAAAGCCATCTTGGTGTGGATGTCCATCGTCACGCTGGCGTTGCCGCGCGAGGGCGGCGGCGAGCAGGCCTTCCACGCGGTATGGGTTTGCGGCGGCATCGCCGTGCTGGTGTTCTTCGTCTATGCGCTGCTTTTTTCGACAGCGGCGGCGCGCGAGGGTTATCTGAAGGTGAGGCGTTGCTTCCAGGCCATTCTCGCGGCGGCTTTTGGCTGGGCCGGGGTGAAGATGCTGCTGGCCTCGTCGCGGACGGTATAAGCAATGGCCTGGGCGGGCAGGCCAGTGTCTTTTAGCGAGTCAGTTGCGGAAACAGCCGGTACAGGCCATCGACGATGATTTCCACCGATACGGCGGCCAGCAGCATGCCCATCACGCGATTGACGATATTGATGCCGGTCTGGCCCAGCAAGCGGGTCAGCGGGGTGGCCAGCGTCAGCGCGCCAAAGCAGGTCAGCGCCACCAGCAGGCTGCTGATCAGCAGATAGACCACCTGCACCCAGGAATGGGCGGTGGTGGCGTAGATGATGACGGTGGAGATGGTGCCGGGGCCGGTCATCAGCGGGATGGCCATCGGCACCACGGCGATATTGGTCTTGTGGCCGGCTTCCTCGCGCTCCTGCTTGGTGGTTTTGGTCGGGCCGGGCTTGGCGTTCATCAGCGCGATGGCGATCAGCATCAGCAGAATGCCGCCGCCGACCTGGAACGAGCCTATGCTGATGCCCAGAAAGCGCAGCAGCGTCTGGCCGACGATGGCGAACAGGCACATCACCACGGCTACCGCGATGGCGGTGGTCTTGGCGACTTTCTGTCTTTCTTCCTGGCTGGCGTTGGGCGTCAGGCTGATGAAGATGGGGATGGCGCCGAGCGGATTCACCAGAACCAGCAGGGCGACGAAGATTTTTGCGATTTCTATTTCCATGATCGGCCAATATTAGCGTGGACTGAAGTATCTTGCATTCACCGCGGGGACGTGAATCTGCACGCTTGCGCCACCGGCTCCGGCTAGGTTTCAGCATAGCCGCTTGGCGCGCTGCTCATGGCGCGGTCTGCATGGCAAACAAAACGCCGCTTGTAGGCGGCGTTTCAGGATGCGGAAGGCGCAAGGTCAATCCAGCAGCAGGCCCTCCAGCGTGCGGCGGTAGATATCCGCCAGCGGTTCGATATCGTCCACCGCCACGCACTCGTTGAGCTTGTGGATGGTGGCGTTGATCGGGCCGAACTCCACCAGCTCGCGCGCGATGCGCTTGATGAAGCGGCCGTCCGAGGTGCCGCCGGTGGTGGACAGTTCGGCCTTGGCATCGGCCACGTCGGCGATGGCCTGGCTCAGCGCCTCGGTCAAGGCGCCCGGCGGCGTGATGAAGGGCTGGCCGGACAGCTGCCAGTGCAGTTCATAAGCCAAGCCGTGCCGGTCCAGGATCCGATACACGCGTTCCTTCAGATTGTCCGCCGAGCTTTCCGGCGAGAAGCGGAAGTTGAACAGCAGCTCGCAGTGGCCGGGAATGACGTTGGTGGCGCCGGTGCCGGCCTGGATGTTCGACACCTGCCAGCTGGTGGGCGGGAAGAAGGCGTTGCCCTCGTCCCAGCGCGTGGCGGCCAGCTCGGCCAGCGCCGGGGCCAGCAGATGGATGGGGTTCTTCGCCAATTGCGGATAGGCGATGTGGCCCTGGATGCCGTGCACGATCAGCCGGCCGGACAGCGAGCCGCGGCGGCCGTTCTTGATGGTGTCGCCCAGGCGCTGTTCGGAGGTGGGCTCGCCGACGATGCAGTAATCTATGGTTTCGCCGCGCGCTTCCAGCGCATCCACCACTTTCACCGTGCCATCGGTCGCCACGCCTTCCTCGTCGGAGGTGATCAACAGCGCCAGCGAGCCCTTGTGGTCCGGATGCTCGGCGACGAAGCGTTCGCAGGCGGTGACGAAGGCGGCCAGCGAGGCTTTCATGTCCGCCGCGCCGCGGCCGTAGAGCAGGCCGTTTCGCACGGTCGGCTCGAACGGCGGGCTGTCCCACTTGTCCAGCGGGCCGGTGGGCACCACGTCGGTATGGCCGGCGAAGCAGAACAACGGGCCGGCGTCGCCCTTGCGCGCCCAGAAGTTGTCCACGTCGCCGTGGCGCATCTTCTCCACCTTGAAGCCTATGGCTTCCAGCCGGCCTATCATCAGCGCCTGGCAGCCTTCGTCGCGCGGGGTGACGGAATCGCGGCGGATCAGTTCGCGAGTCAAATCCAGCGTCGCGCTCATTTGCCGAAGCGCTCCGCCCAGTCGGCCTCGGAGAAACCGACGCCGACTTTGCCGTCCCATTCCAGCACCGGGCGCTTGATCACGGACGGCTTGTCCAGCATCAGCGCGATGGCGCCGGCGGTTTCGTCCGCGGCCGCCTTGCTGTCGTCCGGCAGCGCGCGCCAGGTGGTGCCCTGGCGGTTCACCAGCTTGGCCAGCGGCACCTGGGCGGTCCAGGCCTGCAGGTGCGCGGCGTCTATGCCCTGTTTCTTGAAGTCGTGGAAAATGTAGTCGATGCCGTTGTCGGCCAGCCATTGGCGGGCCTTCTTCACGGTATTGCAGTTGGGAATGCCGTAGAGGGTAATCATCGGGTGGGTTTACAAGTCCAGTTTGATGCTGTCGAAGCTGGCCGCGCTGGCGGGGCCAGATTTGTCTTTGCCGCTTTCTTTGGATTGATTGACCAGCCAGTACAGATTGGTTGGCGAATCGGCGTTTTTCAGCGCCTCTTCCAGCGTGATGCGGCCGTCCCGGTACAGCTGGTACAGCGCCTGCTCGAAGGTTTGCGCGCCATCGCTCATGCTGCTTTCGATGGCTTCCTTGATTTTGTCCATCTCGCCGGTGCGAATCAACTCTGCTATGTGTGGGGTATTGATCAGAAGTTCGATGGCCGGCGCGCGGCTGCCGTCGGCCGTGGCCACCAGTCGCTGCGACACCACCGCGCGCAGCGAGGCGGACAGATCCAGCAGCAGCGAGTGGCGGCTTTCCGGCGGGAAGAAATTGATCACGCGGTTCAGCATGTGGTAGCTGTTGTTGCCGTGCAGCGTGGAGATGCACAGATGGCCGGACTGGGCGTAGTTGATGGCGTGGGTCAGGGTTTCCGCGTCGCGGATCTCGCCTATCATCAGCACGTCCGGCGCCTCGCGCATGGCGTTTTTCAGCGCGCGTTCGTAAGACAGCGTGTCGAAGCCGACTTCGCGCTGGTTGACGATGGATTGCTCGTGGCGGTGCAGAAACTCGATCGGGTCCTCGATGGTGAGGATGTGGCCCTTCATGTTCTGGTTGCGCATTTGCAGCATGGCCGCCACGGTCGAGCTCTTGCCGGAGCCGGTGGCGCCCACCACCAGAATCAGGCCGCGCTTCTGCTGGATCAGCTCGCCCAGCTTGGCCGGCAATTGCAGGCTTTCCAGCGACGGGATATTGGGCATGATGTAGCGCACCACCATGCTGACCGAGCCGCGCTGCCAGAAAATATTGATGCGGAAGCTGCCCAGGCCGGTGATGGGATGGCCCAGGTTCATTTCGCGCTCGCGCTCGAACTCGGCGATGTCCTGTTCGCTCATCAGGCTGTAGGCCAGCTGTTTGACCATTTCAGCCGTCAACGGCTTGTCGTTGACCGGCTGCAATTCGCCGGCCACTTTCAGCATCGGCGGCGCCGCGCTGGTCATGAACAGATCGCTGGCCTTTTTTTCGGCCATCAGCTTGAAAAACGGCAACATCAGCATGAATCGCTTCCTGTACGGCGTATCTGGGTAGGCCACTATAGTGTAGTTGCCGCGGCCGGTCTTGTGTTTGTTCGAGGCAAAACAAAAGCCGCCCGGGGAGGGCGGCTTGCGGATGCGGTCGGATGGGATCAGGCTTGTTTGGCGGTTTCCTGATCGCGCAAGGCGCGGCGCAGAATCTTGCCGACGTTGGTTTTCGGCAGTTCCTGGCGGAATTCCACCAGCTTGGGCACTTTGTAGCCGGTCAGGTTCTCGCGGCAGTAGTGGATGATGTCCTTGTCGGTCAGCGCCGGGTCCTTCTTCACCACGAACACCTTGACCACTTCGCCGGATTTGTCGTCCGGCACGCCGATGCAGGCCACTTCCAGCACGCCCGGATGTCCTGCCACCACGTCTTCGATCTCGTTCGGGTAGACGTTGAAGCCGGACACCAGAATCATGTCCTTCTTGCGGTCCACCAATTTGACGAAGCCTTCCGGCGTGATCATCGCCATATCGCCGGTGGCGAGGAAGCCGTCCGGTCCCAGCACCTTGGCGGTTTCGTCCGGGCGCTTCCAGTAGCCGCGCATCACCTGCGGACCGCGGATGCACAGCTCACCCTGTTCGCCCTGCGGCACCGGCTTGCCCTCGGCATCGCGGATTTCGATTTCCGTCGACGGCACCGGCAGGCCGATGGTGCCGTTGTAGGCCTGCAGGTCCATTGGGTTGATGCAGGCGGCCGGGCTGGTTTCAGTCAGGCCGTAGGCCTCGGCCAAGGTGACGCCGGTGACGGCCTTCCACTTGTCGGCCACCGCTTTTTGCACCGCCATGCCGCCACCCAGCGTCAGCCGCCAGGTGGAGAAGTCCAGCTTGGCGAATTCCGGATTGTTGAGCAGCGCGTTGAACAGGGTGTTGACGCCGGTGATGCAGGTGATCGGGTATTTGCGCAGTTCCTTGATGAAGCCGGGGATGTCGCGCGGGTTCGGGATCAGCACGTTCAGCGCGCCCAGCTCGGTGAACACCATCAGGTTCGCGGTCAGCGAGAAGATATGGTACAGCGGCAGCGCGGTGACGATGACTTCCTGGCCTTCGCGCACCAGGGTGGAGACCCAGGCGCTGGCCTGCAGCATGTTGGCGACGATGTTCTTGTGCAGCAGCTCGGCGCCCTTGGCCACGCCGGTGGTGCCGCCGGTGTACTGCAGGAAGGCGATGTCGTCGTGCGTCAGCGTCACCTTGTCATACGGCTTGGCGCGGCCGGCGGCCAGCGCGTCGTTGAAGCCGATGTGGCCGGGGATGTGCCATGGCGGCACCATCTTCTTGACCTTGCGCACCACGAAGTTGGCCAGCTGGCGCTTGGGGAAGCCGAACATGTCGCCGATGGTGGCGATCACCACGTTCTTGACCTGGGTGCGCGGCAGCACCTGTTCCAGCACGTTGGCGAAGTTTTCCAGGATGACGATGGTTTCGGCGCCGGCGTCTTTCAGCTGGTGTTCCAGCTCGCGCGGGGTGTACAGCGGATTGACGTTGACCACCACCCCGCCGGCGCGCATGGTGCCGAAGACGGAAATGGGATATTGCAGCAGATTGGGCATCATGATCGCCACGCGATCGCCCTTCTTCACGCCGAGCTTGTGCTGCAGGAAGGAGGCGAACTGGCCGCTGAGCGCATCCAGCTCCGAATAGCTGAGCACCTTGTCCATGCAGGCCATGGCCGGGCGGTCGCCGAACTTCTTGACGCTGCGGTCGAACACCTCGATGACCGACTGGAACTGATTGATATCGATCTCGTGGGCAACCCCAGCCTGGTAGTTTTTAAGCCACACCTTATCCATAAATCCGGGTTTCTCCGTCGTGCGGGTTTTAGCGAGCATCGCGCCAGCGCGCGCCGGCGGCGATCCGGTTTTAGCGAGTCGCTGTTTTTTTAATCGTTGTCTTCGCGGCCCGTGAAGCTGGCCGCTGGGCTCAAACTGATGTTTGATTCGCGGTAATGTACCGTAACTGAAAAACTCTCGCAAAAATTGTCTGGCATGGAGCCGGGCTGGGGTGGGGCGCTGGTCGGGCTTATGGGTGGTTTGCGATCATTTTCTGCGCAGCGCGGCTTGGGATGCGGGGGAGTCTTTGCAGGCCGGGCCCGGCCACAAGGCATGGCGGCCCCAGAGTCCGCTCCCCATGGCTGGCTTTTGCCGGCGCGCGGCCAAAATGCCCTGGCAGCGAAGGACTGGAGCGGCTGGCGTTTGTGGCGCGCGCTTTTCGGCGGAAAATGGCCGCCGACAGACAAAGAACGCGGCCGGGCGCTTAGGTTTTCTTTTTTGCGGAAATAGGTTACAATCGCAGCGGTTAGGGATGGGCGTTTCGCCCATTTTTTATTTGTGGAAAAAGCAATGGATGTTCGTTTGCTGCTGGAAAACACCCTGCAGGGTTTCGGCTACGAGTTGGTCGATTTTGAAATGACCCCGGGTGGCGGTTTTCGCGTATTTCTCGACAAGCCCGGTGGCATCACCGTGGAAGACTGCGTGTTGGTGAGCAATCACCTGACTCGACTGTTCATGGTCGAGAACGTGGACTACGAGCGACTGGAAGTCTCTTCGCCGGGCCTGGATCGTCCTTTGAAGAAGGAAGCCGATTTCGTCCGTTTCGCCGGTCAGCTCGCCAAGATCAAGACGCGGATGCCGATCGAGCAGCAGAAGAAATTTACCGGTCGTCTTGCCGGGGTCGAAGACGGCTCCGTGAAGCTGGATGTGGATGGCCGCATCGTGGTGATTCCGTTCGCCAACATCGACAAGGCTCGTCTCGAGCCTGAGTTTTGATGCCTGGACGGCGATAGCCCGCGCTAAAGGACAAAATTCGGAGAGGAATGCATGAGTCGCGAGATTTTGTTGCTGGTGGATGCCCTGGCGAGCGAAAAGAATGTCAGCAAGGATGTGGTGTTTTCCGCCCTTGAGATGGCGCTTGCCTCGGCAACCAAGAAAAAGTTTACCGATGACGAGATGGATGTGCGCGTCGAAATCGATCGCCACACCGGTCAGTACCAGACCTTCCGCCGCTGGCTGGTGGTGGAAGATGAGCTGCTGGAATCCGAAAGCAAGGAAATCGGCCTGGTCGATGCTCGCGAGCGCGATCCGCGCGTAGAGCTGGGCGCCTATATTGAAGAACCGATGGAAGCGGTGGAATTCGGCCGCATCGGCGCGCAGACCGCCAAGCAGGTCATCCTGCAGCGCATCCGCGACGCCGAGCGCGAACAGCTGCTGAACGAATTCCTGCAGCGCCGCGAGCACCTGGTGATCGGCACCATCAAGCGCATCGAACGCGGCAATGCCATCGTCGAATGCGGCAAGCTGGAAGCCGTGCTGCCTCGCGATCAGATGATTCCGAAGGAAAACCTGCGCGTGGGCGACCGCGTCAAGGCTTTCCTGCTGCGCATCGACCGCCAGGGCCGCGGCCCGCAACTGATCCTGTCCCGCACCTCGCCGGATTTCCTGGTCAAGCTGTTTGAGCTGGAAGTGCCGGAGATCGATGAAGGCATGCTGGAAATCCGCGCCGCGGTGCGCGATGCCGGCATGCGCGCCAAGATCGCCGTCAAGGCCAACGACGCCCGCATCGATCCGCAAGGCACCTGCATCGGCATGCGCGGTTCCCGCGTTCAGGCGGTGACGCAGGAACTGGCGGGCGAGCGCGTGGACATCGTGCTGTGGGCGCCGGAGCCGGCTCAGTTCGTCATCAACGCGCTGTCGCCGGCTGAAGTCAGCCGCATCATGGTGGATGAAGACAATCACAGCATGGATGTGATCGTTGAGGAAGACCAACTGGCGCTGGCCATCGGCCGTAGCGGCCAGAACGTCAAGCTCGCTGCGGAGCTGACCGGCTGGTACCTGAACATCATGACCGTGACCGAGGCCGAAGAGAAGCACCAGGCCGAGGACGCCGCGCTGCGCCAGCTGTTCGTCAGCGCGCTGGGCGTGGAAGAAGACATCGCAGCCAAGCTGGTGAACGAAGGCTTTGCCGCGCTGGAAGAAGTGGCCTACGTGCCGCTGGAAGAAATGCTGGAAATCGAAGGCTTCAACGAGGAGCTGGTGGGCGAGCTGCGCAGCCGCGCCCGTGATGCGCTCCTGACTCAGGCCATTGCGTCCGAAGAGCAGGTCGAAAACGTATCGGATGACCTGAAGGACATGGAAGGCCTGGATGCCGAGCTGGTTCGCAAGCTGGCCGCAGGCGGCGTGAACACCCGCGACGATCTGGCCGACTTGGCTGTTGACGATCTGGTGGACATGACCGGTATGGAAGCGGAAGCTGCACGCGCAATCATCATGAAGGCGCGCGAACACTGGTTCAACCAGTAAGGCTTTCTCGGGAAGTATTTACGGAATTTGGGAAGACGAATGGTTTTGACGAATGTAAAACAATTTGCCAGTGAGATGAATCTCTCGCCGGAACGCCTGCTGGAACAGCTGAAGGCGGCCGGCGTGAGCAAGCGCTCGCCGGAAGACACCCTGTCGGCGCAAGACAAGTCCCAGCTCCTGGACTATCTGAAGCGTGCGCATGGCGCGCGCGAGGACGGCGGCATTACGCTGACCCGCAAGTCCACCTCCGAGGTGAAAAAAGCCGACGGCGGCACCGTGACTGTGGAAACCC
The DNA here is from genome assembly GCF_016428945.1 of Chromobacterium sp. ASV23. Taxonomy (NCBI): domain Bacteria; kingdom Pseudomonadati; phylum Pseudomonadota; class Betaproteobacteria; order Neisseriales; family Chromobacteriaceae; genus Chromobacterium; species Chromobacterium sp. ASV23. The sequence continues at coordinate 32,184 of NZ_JAELTR010000019.1, read as the reverse complement.
GCAAGAAGCGCGTGGTGGCGCGTCCGGAAGAAGCGCCGCGCGCCGAAGCGCCGAAGCCGGCCGAACCGGCTCCCGCTCCGGCCGCCAAGCCTGCGGAAGCCAAGCCCGAGCCGAAGCCGGAGCCCAAGGTCGAGGTGAAGCCGGAAGCCAAGCCCGAGCCGAAGCCGGAGCCCAAGGTGGAAGCCAAGCCGGAACCGAAGCCCGAGCCGAAGCCGGCCGCCGCGCCGGCTCCGCGCACAGTCGCCTCCATCCTGTCGCCGGAAGAAATCGCCGCGCGTGAAGCCGAAGAGAAGCGTCAGGCCGCGTTCCGCGCCCGTCAGGAAGCGCTGATGCGCGAAAAGATCGAGCGCGAGGAACGTCGCCAGGCTGCCAAGCTGGCGGCTTCGCAACCGGCTCCGGCGCCCGCTCCGGTCGTCGAACCGCCGCGCGAAGAGCGCCGCGACGAGCGTCGTCCGGCCCCGGCTGGCGACAACCGCGGTCCGCGCGGCAACGATAACCGAGACAACCGTGGCCCGCGCCCGGCTGGCGCCGGCGATCGTGGCCCGCGTCCGGCAGGTACCGGCGATCGCGGTCCGCGCCCGGCAGGCGCTGGCGACCGTGGCCCGCGTCCGGCAGGCGCCGGCGATCGCGGCCCGCGTCCGGCTGGCGACAACCGTGGTCCGCGCCCGGCTGGCGATAACCGGGGCCCGCGTCCTGGCGTAGCCGGCGCACCTGGCGCCCCGACCGTGCCGGCGACGGTTGCCGGTCGTCCGGATGCCAAGAAGGGCGGCGGCAACAAGAAGGGCGGCGATCGTTGGGATGAAGGCAAGAAGGGCGGCCGCGGTCTGAAGACCAAGGGCGGCGACGCCGGCAACGACTGGAAGTCGCGCGGCGGCAAAGGCAAGAACAAGCAGAACAACCAGCACGCCTTCCAGGCGCCGACCGAACCCATCGTGCATGAAGTTCTGGTGCCGGAAACCATCACCGTGGCCGAACTGGCCCACCGGATGGCCGTGAAGGCGGTTGAAGTGATCAAGACCCTGATGAAGATGGGCATGATGGTCACCATCAACCAGGTGCTGGATCAGGAAACCGCGTTGATCGTGGTGGAAGAAATGGGCCACATCGGCAAGGCCGCTCAAGCGGACGATCCGGAAGCCTACCTGGAAGTGACCGGCGGCGAGACCGTCGAAGTGGTGGAAAAGCCGCGCTCCCCGGTGGTGACCGTGATGGGCCACGTGGACCACGGCAAGACCTCGCTGCTGGACTACATCCGTCGCGCCAAAGTGGCGGCGGGCGAAGCCGGCGGCATTACCCAGCACATCGGCGCTTACCACGTGGAAACCCCGCGCGGCATGATCACCTTCCTGGATACCCCGGGTCACGAAGCGTTTACCGCGATGCGTGCCCGCGGCGCCAAGGCTACGGACATCGTGGTGCTGGTGGTGGCGGCCGACGACGGCGTGATGCCGCAGACGATCGAAGCGATTCACCACGCCAAGGCGGCCAAGGTGCCGATGGTGGTGGCGGTCAACAAGATCGACAAGCAGGGCGCTAACCCGGAACGTATCCGTCAGGAACTGGTATCGCACGAAGTGGTGCCGGAAGACTGGGGCGGCGATACTCAGTTCGTCGAAGTGTCGGCCAAGATGGGCCTGAACATCGATGCGCTGCTGGAAGCCATCCTGCTGCAGGCCGAAGTGCTGGAGTTGAAGGCGCCGGTGGAAACCCTGGCCAAGGGCATCATCGTCGAGGCCCGCCTCGACAAGGGCCGCGGTCCGGTCGCCACCCTGCTGGTTCAGTCCGGCACGCTGCGCAAGGGCGATGTGGTTCTGGCTGGCACGGCATTTGGCCGCGTCCGCGCCATGATGGACGAAAACGGCAAGGCCATCGAATCGGCCGGTCCGGCCATCCCGGTGGAAATCCTGGGCCTGTCCGACGTGCCGCTGGCTGGCGAAGACGCCATGGCGCTGGCCGACGAGAAGAAGGCGCGTGAAATCGCCCTGTTCCGTGCCGGCAAGTTCCGCGACGTGCGTCTGGCCAAGCAGCAAGCCGCCAAGCTGGAGAACATGTTCGCCCAGATGTCCGAAGGCGAGGTGCAAACCCTGTCCATCATCATCAAGGCGGACGTGCAAGGTTCGTACGAAGCGCTGGCCGGCAGCCTGCAGAAGCTGTCCACCGAAGAAGTTCGCGTGGCCATCCTGCACTCTGGCGTGGGCGGCATCAGCGAATCCGACGTCAACCTGGCGATCGCCTCCAAGGCCATCATTATCGGCTTCAACACCCGTGCCGATTCCGCCGCGCGGAAGCTGGCGGAGAACGAGGGCGTCGACATCCGTTACTACAACATCATCTATGATGCGGTGGACGAGGTGAAGGCCGCGCTGTCCGGCATGCTGGCGCCGGAGAAGAAGGAACAGATCCTGGGTACGGTCGAAATCCGTCAGGTGATCTCGGTTTCCAAGGTGGGCAATATCGCGGGTTGTATGGTGACCGACGGCATGATCAAGCGCTCCGCTTCGGTCCGTCTGATCCGCAACCACGTGGTGGTGCACACCGGCGAACTGGAATCGCTGAAGCGCTTCAAGGACGACGTGAAGGAAGTGAAGCAAGGCTACGAATGCGGCCTGATGCTGAAGAACTTCAACGACATCCAGGAAGGCGACCAACTGGAAGCGTTCGAAATCGTCGAAGTTGCGCGCTCTCTGTAATTGAGACGCCAAGGGCGGGCGCCGGTCTGACCGAAAGGTCGGCGGGCGCTCGCCTTTTTCATGTTTGTGCCACGAAACCCACGAAAAACACGAACAAACCAGCCCGAGGGCAGCAGTGACAAGACTGGCTTGGAGTGAACGCGCTGGCGCACCGTTCTGAGTATCGGTCTCGTGATTGTGTTTCGTGTTTTCCGTGGTTTTCGTGGCTAAAGCGGTTCTGTGAATCGCAAGGTAACGATTGGAATTATCATGGCCAAAGCCAAAAAAGGTTTTTCCCGCTCGGACCGCATCGCCGAGCAAATCCAGCGCGAGCTGGCCGAGCTGACCCGCAAGGGACTGAAGGATCCGCGCGCCGGCTGGATCACCATCACCCAGGTGGAGGTGACCCGCGACTACTCGCACGCCAAGGTGTATTACACCGTGATGGTGGATACCACCCGCGAAGCGACTCAGGAGGCGCTGGACAGCTCCGCCGGCTACCTGCGCAACGAGCTGGGCCGCGCGATCAAGATTTTCAGCATTCCGCAGCTGCACTTCGTGTATGACGACTCGGTCGAGCGCGGCATGCACCTGACCAGCCTGATCAACCAGGTGGCGCGCGAAGACGCGGAGAAGTTCGGCGATGTCGCCGACGGCGAGCCGGGCGAGGGCAAGGCCGAATGAGCAAGCCACGCAGCAACCGCCGCCACATCGATGGCGTGCTGCTGATCGACAAGCCCTACGACATCTCCAGCAACAACGCGCTGCAGAAGGCGCGCTGGCTGCTGAACGCCGCCAAGGCAGGCCACACCGGCGTGCTGGACCCGCTGGCCACCGGCCTGCTGCCGGTGTGCCTGGGCGAGGCCACCAAGTTTTCGTCCTACTTGCTGGATGCCGACAAGGGCTACCGCGCGACGGTCAAGTTCGGCGTGGTGACCACCACCGGCGACGTGGAGGGCGAGGTGGTGTCCGAGCTGCCGGCGAACTTCAGCCGCGAGCAGCTCGAAGCCGTGCTGGAACGCTTTCGCGGCGAAATCAGCCAGGTGCCGCCGATGTATTCCGCGCTGAAGCATCAGGGCAAGCCGCTGTACGAATATGCCCGCGCCGGCATCGAGGTGCCGCGCGAGGCGCGCCAGGTCACCATCCGCAAGCTGGAGCTGTTGTCGTTCGACGGCGTATCGGCCGAGATCGACGTGCTGTGCACCAAGGGCACCTATATCCGCACCTTGGGTTGCGATATCGGCGAGGCGCTCGGTTGCGGCGCGCATCTGACCGCGCTGCGCCGCACCGCGACCGGCGGTTTCACGCTGGACCAGTCGCATCCATTGGCCGCGCTGGAGCCGCTGGACATGCCGGCGCGCGAGGCGAAGCTGCTGCCGGCCGACGTGCTGGTTGCGCACTTTCCACAGGTCGAGCTGCCCGATGGCGAGATCGGCAAGTTTATGCACGGCCAACCCGTGCGTTTTGAACAAAAGTGTGAGAAAATGCAGCGTTTCCGGGTTTACCATCAGGTGACACGGAAATTCGTGGGGCTGGGCGAGGCTCGCGGCGATGGCCGCTTGCACCCGATCCGGCTCCTGGCGAACCAGGCCGAGGCCTGATCCGCCGCTTACCGGAGTGTGGAATGGGTTGGGTTTTCCGGCTCGCCGCACTTGTCGGGTTTTCAAACCCCCTACTGAAACTGGAGTAATCCAAATGGCAATGACCGCCGCTCAAAAAGCAGAAATCGTTAAAAGCTTCCAACGCGCTGAAGGCGACACTGGTTCGTCCGAAGTGCAGGTTGCCCTGCTGACCGCACGCATCAACGACCTGACCCCGCACTTCAAAGCCAACACCAAGGACCACCACAGCCGTCGTGGTCTGCTGAAGCTGGTTAGCCGTCGCCGCCGTCTGCTGGACTACCTGAAGGGCACTGACGCTGATGCTTACCGCGCGCTGATCGCCCGCCTGGGCCTGCGCAAGTAATCGGTATCCGGTTCTGAAAAAGTCGCAGCTTGCTGCGACTTTTTCACACCGACAGCTTCGCGAGTTTCAATTGTCGTGACAACGGGGGGAGCCTCTACAAATTCAGATCTAGCCGCAGGTCCGAATTTTTAGGGGTTCCCGTTGTTTTTTTCCGGCTCGCGATTTTTACAATCGAACCAAGATATAGGGAAACCCTCGTGTTCAATAAGATCACCAAAACCTTCCAGTTCGGCCGTCAAACCGTCACCCTGGAAACCGGTGAAATCGCCCGCCAGGCGTCCGGTTCCGTCGTCGTCACCGTTGACGACACCGTCGTGATGGTCAACGTGGTGGGCGGCAAGTCCGTCAAGCCGGGCCAAGATTTCTTCCCGCTGACCGTGGACTACCTGGAGCGCACCTACGCCGCCGGCAAGATCCCGGGCGGCTTCTTCAAGCGCGAAGGCAAGCAGTCCGAGAAGGAAGTGCTGACCAGCCGCCTGATCGACCGTCCGATCCGCCCGCTGTTCCCGGAAGGCTTCTACCATGACGTGCAGATCGTCGCCACCGTGCTGTCGCTGAATCCGGAAGTGGATTCCGACATCCCGGCGATGATCGGCGCTTCCGCCGCCCTGGCCATCTCCGGTCTGCCGTTCGCCGGCCCGATCGGCGCCGCCCGCGTCGGTTACATCAACGGCGAATACGTGCTGAACCCGACCAAGTCCGAACTGCAAACCTCGCAGATGGACCTGGTGGTGGCCGGTACCCAACGCGCCGTGCTGATGGTGGAATCCGAAGCCAAGGAACTGTCCGAAGCCGTGATGCTGGGCGGCGTGGTGTTCGGCCACGAGCAAATGCAAGCCGCGATCAAGGCCATCAACGAGCTGGCCGACGAAGTCAATCCGGTCATGTTCGACTGGGCCGCTCCGGCCAAGGACGAAGCGCTGATCGCCCAGATCCGCGGCATCGCCGGCGACAAGCTGGCCGAAGCCTTCCGTCTGCGTCAGAAGCAAGCTCGCACCGTTGCCATCAACGAAGCCTGGGATGCCGTCAAGGCCGCGCTGATCAACGAAGACACCGACACGCTGAAAGCCAACGAAATCAAGGGCGTCTTCAAGGGCCTGGAAGCGGAAATCGTACGCGGCCAGATCTTGGCAGGCGAGCCGCGCATCGACGGCCGCGATACCCGCACCGTGCGCCCGATCAGCATCCGCAACAACCTGCTGCCGCGCACCCACGGTTCCGCCCTGTTCACCCGCGGCGAAACCCAGGCGCTGGTTGTGGCTACGCTGGGCACCAAGCAGGACGAGCAGATCATCGACGCGTTGGCCGGCGAATACACTGAACGCTTCATGCTGCACTACAACTTCCCGCCGTACTCCACCGGCGAAGCTGGCCGCATGGGCCCGCCGAAGCGCCGCGAAATCGGCCACGGCCGTCTGGCCAAGCGCGCGCTGGTCGCTGTGCTGCCGCCGGAAACCGAGTTCGGCTACTCCATGCGCGTGGTTTCGGAAATCACCGAATCCAACGGCTCCTCCTCGATGGCTTCCGTCTGTGGCGGCTGCCTGTCGCTGCTGTCCGCCGGCGTGCCGCTGAAGGCGCACGTGGCCGGTATCGCCATGGGCCTGATCCTGGAAGGCAACCGCTTCGCCGTGCTGACCGACATCCTGGGCGATGAAGATCACTTGGGCGACATGGACTTCAAGGTAGCCGGCACCGCCGAAGGCATCACCGCGCTGCAGATGGACATCAAGATCCAGGGCATCACCAAGGAAATCATGCAGGTTGCGCTGGACCAGGCCAAGGAAGGCCGTCTGCACATCCTGGGCCTGATGAAGGAAGCCGTGGACGGCCCGCAAGAGCTGTCCGCCCATGCGCCGCGCCTGTACGTGATGAAGATCAACCCGGAGAAAATCCGCGAAGTGATCGGCAAGGGCGGCGAAACCATCCGCGCCATCACCAAGGATACCGGTTGCGAGATCAATATCGAGGAAGACGGCACCATCACCATCGCTTCGGTCAGCAACGAGGGCGCGGAAGCGGCCAAGAAGCGCATCGAAGAGATCACCGTTGAAGTGGAAGTGGGCAAGGTGTACGAAGGCACCGTGGTCAAGATCCTCGACAACAACGTCGGCGCCATCGTCTCCATCCTGCCGGGCAAGGATGGTCTGGTTCACATCTCGCAGATCGCCAACGAGCGCATCAAGAATGTGTCCGATCACCTGAAGGAAGGCCAAGTGGTGAAGGTCAAGGCCATCGAAATGGACGACCGCGGCCGCATCCGCCTGTCCATCAAGGCCCTGCTGGAAGAAGAAGCGAAAACCGCCCAGGCGACCGCTGATTCCTTCGGTCTGAAGACGCAGTAACCCGCTTGCCGACTATCCTTTGTGGATGGTAGGGAAGAAAACAAAACCCCCGCCTTGGCGGGGGTTTTGTTTTGTGCCATTCGTTTGGCTGTACGGCTAAGTATGATTTGCTTGGTCAATTCGTATGAGAGGCTTGCTTATGCCAATTGAGACAGGCTACGCTATGGGCGAGTGAAAGATTTTTTTCAAAGGAGGCACCCTGGTGAATGATGCACATATTGCAGCCCTTATTGGCGGAGGGACGGGTATTCTAGGTGTGTTGCTTAATAATATCTGTATCGCAGTTATGGAGGGGTGGAGCAATCGCAGGAAGGAGAAACGAGAGAGATCATATTTGTCGATATTGGTAGTTTCACATTTGGACCGTTTTGCGAATGGATGTTTGAGCGTGGCCTTGGATGATGGCACTGCATATGGTCGACCTGCAGGCGCTGATGGCTGCCATGAAGTAACTGTGAGGGAGCCGACTTTTCTTCCTCTCGAAATTGAGGTTGAATGGAAAGTTCTGCCGGAAAGTTTAATGTTCGATATCCTTCAAATTCCAGATAAACATGCGAGTATCGAAAATAGGCTTGCCGGAATATTGGAGTTTGATGATCCACCGGACTATGGTGAGTTTTTTTGGGCTAGACAGCGTGATTATGCGGAATTAGGACTCCATGTTTCAGCAGTTGCCAAGAGGCTGAGAAAGCATGCAGGAATGCCCCTTCGAAATGATTTGAGTGGAGAGCTTAGTCGAGATAGTCTCATGCAGCAGGTTATCAATAAGATTGATGGGGAGAGAGCAGCTTATGAAAAACGTATCGCTGAATCTAATCTAAATAATCCCCATTTTTAGTAAGATTTTGTGGGGTGGGTTGGCTTGGGTCATGTATGGGGATACTTCTGACAGAGAGGCGGCGCTGGCCTTGCTATTGCGGAATGACGCTTCTCCACGCGTGCATGCGCAGGACTTTGCCATCCAGCCGCTGGCCCCCGGCGTAGTCCCACTGTCGCGAAATTAGCGTTCCGTCATGAGTGCTTGCAAGCCACGTGATACAATCTCGCCATAAGTCATTGATCCATATAACGAAATGAATACAAAACCCATCCCCTCAATATTCCAATTCGATCTATAAAATCCATCAGCCCTGTAGGGCGGGCAGGCCTTTGGCCTTGCCCGCGTGCAAGATGCAGGCTGGCGATGGGGCGTGGTTGGACGCGTGCGGATGGGACGGGTATTGGGGCGCGGGCTTGGCTGATGGATCGCGGGTATGGCCTGATTGGCCAACCCGCGCTTCGGGTAGGTTCAATTTCCCATCAGCGGCCGCAGCTTGGCGCGCGCCTCGCGCAAGATGCGCGCCGTGGTGTCCCAGTCCACGCAGGGATCGGTGATGGAGCAGCCGTAGCGCAGCTGGGACAGGTCGGCCGGTATCGGCTGGTTGCCGCCTTCGATGAAGCTCTCCAGCATGAAGGCGCGGATGCTGCGGTTGCCGTGGACGATCTGGGAGACCGCGTCGGCCAGCACCATGGGCTGCAAGGCGTGGTTTTTCCAGGAGTTGCCGTGGGCGCAGTCCACCATGATCACCGGCGGGATATCGCGCTTTTTCAGCGCCTGTTCGGCCAGCGCGATGCTGACCGAGTCGTAGTTGGGCCGGCCGCCGCCGCCGCGCAGCACCAGATGGCCATGTGGATTGCCGCGGCTGTTCACCACTGCGACTTGACCGGCGTGGTCCATGCCCAGGAAGGCGTGCGGGCTGCTGGCGGAGACGATGGCGTTGAGCGCCGCGTCCAGGGTGCCGTCGGTGCTGTTCTTGAAGCCCACCGCGCTGTCCAGCGCCGAGGCCAGTTCGCGGTGGATTTGCGATTCCGTGGTGCGGGCGCCGATGGCGGTCCAGCTGTACAGGTCGGCCAGGTATAGCGGCGACAGCGGGTCCAGGGCCTCGCCGGCCAGCGGCAGGCCCCGTTCTGCAGCGGCCAGCAGGAAGCGCCGGGCGATGTGCATGCCCTCGTCCATGCAGCAGCTGTCGTCCAGATACGGGTCGTTGATCAGGCCTTTCCAACCCACGCTGGTGCGCGGCTTTTCGAAATAGGCGCGCATGACGATCAGCAAGGTGTCGTCCAGCTCCGCCGCCAGTTCGGCCAGCCGCGAGGCGTAGTCCAGGCCGGCGCGCGGGTCGTGTATCGAGCAGGGGCCGATCACCACCAGCCAGCGCGGGTCTTGTCCGGAGAGCACGCGTTTCACGGCGGCGCGGCCGGCATTCACCGATTGCGCCGCGCGCGCGCTTTGCGGCAGGCTGCGCAGCAGTTCGGCCGGGCTGGGCATGGCGCGGTAGTCGGCCTGGCTGGCCGGCGGCAGGGAGGGGGTGTGGCCGGCAGCGCGCAAAGGGCTGTCTTGCCAGGCGAGGGTAGTCATGGGTCTTCTCCGCGAAGCGATCCGCAAACCGTCAGCGGATGCGCTCCGTTGTTTGCGGCAGGGGCGGCGCATATGGCGGCCGCCCCGGATGGGGACGTGTGCGACAGGACGGCGCGGGCTTGCCACGGTTCAGGGCAAGGATAGGGTTGCGCCTTGTCGCGTTCATGTCAGGCCGCCAGCGTCGCGCCGCCATCTACCACCACGTCCTGCATGGTGATGTGGCCGGCCAGATCGGAAGCCAGGAACAGCACGGCACCGGCCACGTCGGCCGGGGTGGCCAGCTTGCCCAGCGGAATGCCCAGCCGGAACGCTTCCGGCTTGCCGGCGATGGTGCGGGCAGCCCCGCTGTCGTCCTGCCACATGCCGCGCAGCATCGGCGTGTCGGTGGAGCCGGGCGACACCACATTGCAACGCACGCCGTACGGCGCCAGCTCCAGCGCCGCGTTGTGGCTCAGGCTCGCCATGGCGGCCTTGGACGCGCCGTAGGCGGCCATGTCCAGGCGCGGCACGTGGGCGGCGTTGGACGCCACGTTGACGATGGCTCCGGCGCGTCGCGCCTTGAAATGCGGCAGCAGCGCGCGCATCAGGTAGAACGGTCCGCTGACGTTGACGTCCAGGCATTGCTGCCAGTCGTCCAGCGAAAGCGTGTCCAGTCCGCCCAGGCGCAGCACGCCGGCGGCGTTCACCAGCACGTCCGGCAGGGCGTCCTCTTCGGCCATCTGGCGGCACAGCGCGGATACGGCCCCGGCGTCGCGGATGTCCAGCGGCAGCTCCCGCAGCGCGTCGTCGCGGGCGGCCTGCTGTTCAAACTGCCGATCCAGCGCGATGACGCGCGCGCCGGCTTCGACGAAACGCTTGGCCACTTCGCGGCCTATGCCCTGGGCCGCGCCGGTCACCCACACGCATTGGCCGCTGAAATCGAACCCGCGCATGCTCATGCCTCCTGCGGCAGCTTGGCGGCGATGGCCGCCCACCAGCCGTTCAGCGTCGTCACGCGGGCCAGGTCTTCAAAACCGATGTCGAGACCCTGCGCTTGCCACTTGCCCACCAGCTCCATCAGGCGGATGGAGTCCAGGCCGTAGTCCAGCAGGTTGTCGTCCGCGGCCAGGCTGTCGTCGCCATCGGCCAGCACGGTCAGCACCTGGGCTTTCAGCCAATCGCGAGTAAATGCTTCCTGCCCTCCCTCCGTCAGAGAGGAGGCGGCGATGACCGATCCGCAGCGGGTCGCCACATAGCGCAGCGCCATCTTGTGCTCGTCCTCGCTGAAGTCCGCCACCGCGTCGCCAACCAGGAAGGCCTGGATGTCGCGCATGAAGGCGTCGCAGGCGGTCATCATGCAGCCGATGTGGGCGTAGACGCCGCAGATCACCAGCTGGTCGCGGCCCCAATCCTTCATCCTTTGCTGCAGATCGCTGCGCTGGAGGGCGCTGTAGCGCCATTTGACCAGCACGGTGTCCTGCGGCCGCGGGGCGATCAGCGGCGTCACCGCTTGCAAGGCCGGATCGGCGGTGGTGAGGCCGGGGCCCCACATATCATTCAGCAGCGCGCGGTCTTCCGGTTTTTGTTCCGTCGGCTGCGCGGTGTAGACCACCGGCACGCCGTGGCGGTCGGCCCAGTCGCGCAGCGCGGCGATGCGGGCGGTCAGCTCCTGCATCAGCGGGCTGTCCTCGCCGTAGAAGGCCAGGAAATAGCGCTGCATATCGTGGATCAGCAGCGCCGCTCGGGCGGGGTCGACTTGCCAGGCGGTTTTGTTGGCAGGAAAGTCGGCGGCTTGCGGCAAGGGGTAGGTGTTGAGTTTGGGGATGCTCATGGGTTCAGGCTCCGGCTGCGGCGGCCAACTGGGCGCGCAGCGTTTGTTTGTCTATTTTGCCGACGTGGGTCAGCGGCAGGGCTGCGGTCAGCTCGAAACGATCCGGCAGCTTGTAATCGGCCACGCCGATTTCGCGCAGGAAGCGGCGCAGGGCCACCGCGCGTAGGCCATCGTCGCGCGGCACGATGAAAGCGCAGCTCTTTTCGCCCAGCATGCTGTCCGGCATGGCCACCAGCGCGGCCTGCGCCACTTGCGGGTGTTGCAGCAGCAGGTGTTCGATTTCCTCCGCCGCGATTTTTTCGCCGCCGCGGTTGATCTGGTCTTTTACCCGGCCCACCACGCGCAGATAGCCGTTTTCGTCGGCCACCACCATGTCGCCGGAGTAGTAGAAGCCTTCGTTGTCGAATACGCGGGCATTGTGCTCAGGCGCCTGGTAGTAGCCGCGGAAGGTGTACGGGCCGCGGGTGGCGAGCATGCCGGGCGTGCCGACGGGCACGGCATGGCCGGCCTCGTCCACCACTTTCACCTCGTCGCCGTCGCTCATCGGCCGGCCCTGGCAGGTAAAGACGATGTCGTCGCCGTCGTCCAGCCGGGTGTAATTGACCAGGCCCTCGGCCATGCCGAAGACCTGCTGCAGCCGGCAACCCAACACGGCCGGCACCTGGCGCGCCATGGACTCGGCAAAGCTGGCGCCGCCCACTTGCAGCAGTTTCAGGCTTTTCAGCTGGGCCTCTCGCCCAGGCGCGGCTTGCAGCCACAGCGCCACGGCCGGCGGCACCAGCGCGGCGATGTTCACCTGATGTTTTTCGATCAGCTCGAAGCAGGCCAGCGGTTCCGGGCTGGCCGCCAGCACCACGGCGCCGCCAGCGTGGAATACGCCCAGCGCGCCGGGCGAACTGAGCGGGAAGTTGTGCGGCGCCGGCAGCGCGCACAGGAAGTGGGTGTGCGGGCCGAGTTCGCAGATTTCGGCGCTGCGGCGCACGCTGTAGAAGTAATCGTTGTGGGTGCGCGGAATCAGCTTGGGGGTGCCGGTGCTGCCGCCGGACAGCTGGAAGAAGGCCACTTCGTCTGCGGCGCTGGGGCCGGCATGGTCCGGCAGCGCGGCATCCTCTCGCAGCACGGCTTCCAGCGTGTCGTGGGCGAACAAGTGCAGGCGCAGATCCGGCGCCATCGCGCGCAGCTCGTGCAATATCGCGTCGTCGTGAAACAGGCCATGGCTGCGGTCCGCGATCAGCAGTTTCGGCTGGATCTGCCGCGCGTAGGCGGACAGTTCCAGCTTCTGGTGGCTGAACAACGCGTTGACCGGTGCCACGCCCAGCTTGAACAGGGCGAACAGCACGATGTAGAACTCGGCCACATTGGGCAGCTGCACCAGCGCGGTGTCGTGGCGGCGCAGGCCTTGCCGATGCAGCCAGGCGGCAAGGTTATCGGACTGGCGGTCCAGTTCGGCGTAGCTGATTGCGCGTTCGGCGCACAGGATGGCTGGTGCCTGCGGACGCTCGCGGCATTGCCGCTGCAGCATCTCGGTCATCGGCAGGTCGGTCCACCAGCCTGCGGCGCGATAACGGGCGGCCAGCGCTTGCGGCCATGGGGTGAAGGCGATGCTCATGCCAGCGCCTCCATGCCGGTGAGTCCGAAGGCGGCCAACATGGTGCCCAGCTTGGCCTGGGTTTCCGCCCATTCCGCTTCCGGAGTGGAGGCCTCCACAATGCCGGCGCCGGCGAACAGGCGGGCGCGGTTCTTGGCCACCGTGGCGCAGCGTATGGTGACCGCCCACTCGCCATTGCCTTCCTCGTCGCACCAGCCCACCATGCCGCTGAACACGCCGCGCTGGAACGGCTCGATCTGGCCGATCAGCTCGCGCGCGGCGACCGTGGGGAAGCCGCAGATGGCCGGCGTGGGATGCAGCAGGCAAGCCAGCTTCAGCGCCGTCATGGCGGGGTCGGCCAGTCGGCCTTCTATGGGCGTGCCCAGATGCCACATCGCGCGGGTGCTGAGCAGGGACGGTGCATCGGGGATGGACAATTCCACGCAGTGCGGCGCCAGCACGCTGCGGATGTCCTCGATCACCAGGCTGTGTTCGTAATGATCCTTGGCCGATTGCAACAAGGCGTCGCCTGCGGCCTGATCGGCATGGGCATCCGCCTGGCGTTTGGCAGAGCCGGCCAGCGGGAAGGTGTGGACGCTGGCGCCGTGCTTGCGCAGCAGCAATTCCGGGCTGACGCCGACCAGATGGCCGCCATCGGCCAATGGCAGCTGGAATTGGTAACCGTGCGGGTTCTGTCGGCACAAGGCATCGAATATCTTGTCGGCCGCCAACGGCTCGGCAAACTCCACCTCGTAGACGCGGGACAACACGGCTTTGCGGATATCGCCATGGCGGAAGCGGGCGATGGCCTGGCTGACGGCGGACTTGAAGCCCGGTTCGTCCGGCATGCTGCGCGCGCTGACGGCCTGACCGGCGGCGGCCGCGCGGCGGGAGGCGGCCTCAAGCCGTTCTGCGCGGTCGAAAAAGCCATGGCAGGACGGGATGAACAGCTCGGACGGCTGGTCCATGTCGAAGGGAATGGCGCCCATCAGCACCGGCTGGTCGATGCCGGCGGCGCGGGCGCGGGCGAAGGCTTGGGTAACGGCGGTCTGGAAGTGACGGTCTTTCGCCGGAACGCTCAGGCGGCTATGGATGCCGGCGGCCTTCAGGCTGCGATGGGCGGACAGAAAATAGAAAACATCGTCGGTCTGGCTGGTCATCACGGATGGCTTGCTCATGGCAGGCTCCAGTTGATAATGATAATAATTATCGTTCAAAGTTATCGCCAAAGCTGGACTAAGTCAACAGTAAAAATGCTGCTTAATTCATTTGGTATGAGATTTGTTTTTCCGAAAACTAGATGGCGGGTGGAGTATTGCTTTGCGCCGGGCATTGCCCGGCAAGCATTACCCCGTTATCAGCCGCCTGGCCAGCGCTTCCCCGATCCGCCGCATGGGTTGCGGATCGCTCATGCCGATGTGATCGCAGTCCAGCTCCATCACCTCCAGCCGGCCGTTCAGGTAGGGCTCCCAGTCGGCTGCCTGCGGTCCATCCGCAGGATGATGGCTGGCGCGGAACAACAGCATGTCGCCGTGGTAGCGCGGCGTTTGGCTGGCGCGGAAGTGCTGCATGCCTTGCCACGACGCCAGGGCGAGTTTCTCCAGCGCGGCGCGGCCCAGCGGCGCCAGCGGGCTGCCGGGGCGCAGCAGCCGCTGGTAGATGGCCTCGTTGTCCAGGGGGTGGCCATCGGGACCGACATCGAGTTCGCCGTTGACGCTGAGCACCGTCACCAGCGCGTCGCGCAGGGTGGGGGCGGGACGGCCTTGCCAGCGTGTGACCGGGTAGCTGTCCATCAGCGCCAAGAGTTCTATGGTTTCGCCGGCTTGTTGCAGCGCGGCGGCCATGGCCTGAACCAGCGCGCCGCCCAGCGACCAGCCGAGCAGCCGGTACGGTCCGCGCGGCTGAATGGCGCGGATTTGCTTTATATAACCATCCACCATGGCTGCGAAGCTGTCCGGCGTCTCGCCGCGGATGCCCGCTGCCTGCAGGCCGTAGATGGCTACGCCGGGCAGGTGGCGCGCCAGGCCGAGATAGCACCAGGACAGTCCTTCCGCCGGATGCAGGCAGAACAGCGCCGGCTGCGCGCCAGGCTGTATGGTCAGCAAGGGGCCGAACGGGTCACTGTCTTGCGCGGGCGGCCGGTGCGCCGCCGGGGCGGACAGCGCTTGCGCCAGCGCGCTGACGGTGTGATGGGTGAACAAGGCGGAAACGGGGACTTCGCGCTCCAGCTCGCGGCTCAGCCGGTTGGCGGCCTGAATGGCCTGCAGCGATTTGCCGCCCATGGCGAAGAAATTGGCATGGAGGCTGTCCGGCATAGCGCCCAGCACCTGCTGCCAGACGGCCATGATCTTTTGCTGCAGCGGCGTGGCATCGCCGGCGTCCGCCGAAGCGGCGGGCGCGTCATCGGCCAGCAGGGCCAGCTGTTTGCGGTCTATTTTGCCGTTGACGTTGCGCGGCAGTTGCTGCAGCCAGTGCCAGCGGTCAGGGATGGCGGCGGCGGGCAGGACATCCGCCAACGCGTGGCGCAGCGCTGCCGCATCGGCTTGCTCCTCCCCGCTCAGGAAGGCGGCCAGCGTGTAGCCGCCGCCGGCCCGCGGCAGGCCGATCACCGCGGCTTCCCGCACCGAGGGATGGGCCAGCAGCGCGTTTTCTACCTCGGCCGGATCGATGCGCAGGCCGCTGATCTTCAGCTCCTGGTCCAAGCGGCCCAGGAAGCGGAGCTGGCCATCGCGCCAGGCGACTCGATCTCCGGTGCGGTAGGCGCGCGGCGAACCGGGCAGGGCGCTCAGTTCAACGAAGCGGCGCGCGGTCAATTCCGGCCGGTGCAGATAGCCCAGCGCCAAGGCCTCGCCCAGCAGGCACAGTTCGCCGGCCTCGCCCGCCGGAACCGGGCGCAATGTCTCGTCCACAATGACGGCGTCCACGCCGGGGCGGGGCAGGCCGATGGGCAGGCTGTCCGAACCGTCCCATGCCGCGCCGGGGCCGGACAGAATGGCGCCGGTGGCGATGATGGATGCCTCGGTCGGGCCGTAGCTGTTCAGCAGGACACAATTTGGCAGCAGCTCGCGCCAGCGGCTGGCGCGCTCGGGCAGGGCGGCTTCGCCGCCGATGATGACCAGGCGCACGCCGGACAGCTGCTCGGCCAGCTGCGGCGTCAGCGCATAGGCCAGCTCATGCCAGAAGGCGGTGGGCAGGTCCAGTACGTCAATGCCCAGCCCGGATACGGCATCGACAAAGGCCTGCATGGACTCCAGCATGGCCTCGTCGCGCACCTGCAAGGTGCCGCCATGGCATAGCGCGAGGAAAATTTCCTCCACGCTGGCGTCAAAATGCAGCGGCGCGAACTGCAGCATGCGTTCGCCCTGGGCAAACCGGTAGAACTGGCCGGCGCTGGAGACGAAATGCGCCAAGGCGCCGCGGCCTACCAGCACGCCGTTGGGCTTGCCTGTGGAGCCGGAGGTGTACAGCAGGTAGGCGGGCAGATGCGCCGCCGCGGGCATGGCGCGCATCTGCGATGGCGCGAAAGGCAAGGCCTCGTCCAGGCATAGGGTGGCGATGCCGCCCAGCTGCGCCGCCCAGCACTGCCAGGTCAGCGCCAGCTTGGGCGCGGCATCGTCCAATACCATTTGCAGGCGCGCCGGCGGGCCGTGCGGGTCCAGCGGGACATAGCAGCCGCCGGCCCATAGCGTGGCCAGAATGGCGACGATCGCATCGACGCCGCGCGGCAGCAGAATCGCCACGCGCTCGCCGTCCTGCAGGCCCTGGGCGCGCAATTGACCGGCCAGGGCCTGGACTCTGGCCAGCAAGTGGCTATAGCTCAGTGTTTGCGGTCCGCAGACCAGCGCCGCCGCATCCGGCTGGCTGGCGGCTTGCTCGGCCAGGCGGGTCATGACGTCCTGCGGCGGGCGCGCCAGCGCGGGGCCGTGCAGCACGGACAAGGGCGGCAGATGGGGCAGCAGCTCGGCCAGCGGCGTGGCGGGTTCCGTTTGGGCCAGTTTGTCCAGCCAGTGCAGCAGCGATTGCCACAGCGCTTGCAGCCGCTCTGGCGGATAAGCGCGCGGATTGGCCTCCAGGCTGAAACGCCATTCTGTATTCAGCAGGCTGAGGTTGATGGACAGATCCTCCACCGGCCCGGCGCTGATCGGCAGGATGCGGGCCTCCAGCCCGGCGAACGGCGCGCGGCGGTCGAACGGCATCAGATTGACGACGGGGCCGAACAGCCGGTCATTGCCGGCCAGCCTGCCCAGGTCGCCGCGCAGCCATTCGTAGCGGTAGCGCTGGCGGGGGCGGATGGCGCGCAGGCCATCTTCCGACTGGCGCACCAGTTCCGCCAGCGTGTCGCCTGGCGTCAGCCGCAGGCTGAACGGGGCGATATTCATCGCCATGCAGGGGATGTCCAGCGCGGCGGAACCGATGCGGTTCATCACCGGCAGGCCCAGGGTGATGTCGCGGCGGCCGGTGTGTTCCGCCAGCCAGGCGGCAACCGCGGCCAGCAGCCAGCCTCCCCAATTGGCGCCGCATGTCTTGGCGGCAAGCTGCCAGCTGGCGATCTGCCGCGCGTCCACCATGCCGCCGGCCTTGGCGACATGATCGGCCAGCGCCTGCGGCGGCGCGAGCGTTACCGCGGCCGGAAGATGGCCTTGCCGCTGTTGCCAGAAGGCGCGGTCATGGTCCCGATCCGTCGATGCCCGATAGGCCTGGTCTTCCGCCAGCACTTTTTGCAGCGACCAGTCGGGCAGGGGAGGCATGGCTTGGCCGGATGCCCGCGCGCTGTAGCGCGCAGCGATCGCCTTGGCCAGCAGGCCGTAGCCGTAGCCGTCCAGCGCGATGTGGTGCGTTTGCAGATACCACAGGTGATGGCGAGGGCCGAGTTTCAGCAGCGCCGCGCGGAACGGGCGTTCGGAATCGGTTTGCCAGGGGCGGGACAGGGACTCGCGCATCCAGGCATCGGCGGCCGCGCGCGGATGGTCCGCGCCGCTCAGGTCATGCAGGCCAGGGGGAGAAAACCGTTCCGCATGCGGCTGTTGCCACAGCGATTCGCCGTCGAAGTGGAACTGCATGTTCAGCGCCGGGCAGTGCGCAAGCACTTCCGCCGCGGATTCGAGCAGCGCCTCGGCAAGGAGAGGGCCGCGCAGTTCTATCGCTTCTGCGGTCCAGTAGGATGGATTGTGCGCTGCCAGTTGCTGGCCCATCCAGATGCCGTGCTGGGCGGCGCTGACGGGGAGGCGGGACGGTGTCGGGTTCATGATGTGCTGCTGGATGAGCCGCGCAGGCGGCTTGCGGAATGATGATGCCGCATAATAAATGCGATTGAGTATCAATTGCAATTAACTATGCGGAAATCTGCAAAATTTACGGCGATGACTGCCGCGGCCGGCGGGCCGCGGCGAGCAGGCGCCTTAGCCGGCGCGGCCTGCCAATCCATCCACCAGAATATGCGGCACGCCTTGCGGGCAGCGCTCCACGCGTCCTGTCACGCCGTAGACCGCGCGCAGCGTGGCGGCATCGATGACCTGCTCCGGCCGGCCATTGGCCAGCAACTGGCCGCCTTTCAGCATCAGCACACGGTCGGTATGGCGCAGCGCGGCGTTGAGGTCGTGCAGCACGATCACTGTCACCATGCCGCGGCGGCGGGTTTCGCGGCGCAGCAGGTCCATGACGTGGAACTGGTAGTTCAGGTCCAGCGCCGATAGCGGCTCGTCCAGCAGCAGCACCGCCGGTTCGCGGATCAAGGCCTGGGCGATGCCCACCAGCTGGCGCTGGCCGCCAGACAGTTGGTCCAGATAATGGCGCGCCAGGTGGGCGATGCCCAAGGACTCCAGCAGCGCCACCACCTCGTCGTCGCCATGGCGGCGAAACAGACCCGCAGCCGTGGCCTGGCCAGCCACCATCAAGGACTCGAACACCGTCAGATGCACGCAGGGCGGCAGCGTTTGCGGCAGATAGGCGGCCTCGCCGTGGCGGTGGTTCAATGGCCTATCGCCCAGCCGCACCGCGCCGTCGCAAGCCTGCAGGCCTGCCAGCGCGCGCAGCAGCGTGGATTTGCCGCTGCCGTTGGGGCCGAGCAGGGCGGCGACTTCGCCGGCTGCCAGGCTGGGCACGCTGAGCTTGTCTATCACCCGGTGTTTGCCGTAGCTCACCGACAGGTTTTCCAGCGACAGATGCCCGCTCATGTCCGACCTCCGTTGCGCAGCACGATGGCGATGAAGAAGGGAATGCCCACCAGCGAGGTAACGATGCCCACCGGCACGATGACGCCGGGGATCAGATTCTTGGTGACACAGGAGGCCAGCGACAGGATGGCCGCCCCGGTCAGCGCGCTGACCGGCAGATAGAAGCGATGATCCTCGCCCACCAGCCGCCGCGCGATGTGCGGCGCGATCAGGCCGATGAAGCCTATGGTGCCGACGAAGGCCACCGCCAGCGCGGTGAGCAGGCTGGCGCGCAGCAAGGACGCCAGGCGCAGCCGGCGCACGTCTATGCCGAAGCTGGCGGCGCGGTCCTCTCCCAGCCGCAGCGCGGTGAGTCGCCAGGCGTTGGCCATGGACCACGGCAGAATCAGCGCGAAAGCGCCGAACAGCAGCCCCAGCTTGGGCCAGTCGGCGCGCGACAGGCTGCCCATCAGCCAGAACACCAGGTCTTGCAGCGCGTCGGCGGTGGAAACGAACTGCAGCAGCGAAACCAGGGCGTTGAAGCTGAAGAACAGCGCGATGCCGAACAGAAGCACGCCGCTGGCGGCCATCCGCGCCACACGCGCCACGCCGTCCAGCAGCAGCGCGGAGCCGAGGGCGAAGACAAAGGCGTTGGCCGGCAGCATCCACGCCGCCGGCACGCCGGGCAGGCTGAGGTTCAGCAGAATGGCCAGCGCCGCGCCAAACGCCGCCGCCGGCTGCAGGCCCAGCGTGAACGGGTCGGCCAGCGGATTGTGCAGCACGGTCTGCATCTCCGCGCCGGCCAGGCCCAGCGCCAGGCCGGCGGCGACGGCGATCAGGGCGTAGGGCAGGCGGATGTCCCATACGATGACGGCGGTGGACGGATCAGCCGTGGCCGGCTCAAGCAGCGTTTGCCAGAACTCGGCCAGCGGCAGGCCACTGGCGCCGGTGGTGACATCCAGCGTCAGCGAGGCGAATATCAGCCCGATCAAAAACGCGATCAGCAACAGCCGGCGCAGCAAGCGCCGGCGGTAGTCGGCGGAGATGGCCGAGGCGGCGGGCGCCGCCATGGCGTGTTCCATCATTTGCCGCCCCTCGCCCAGTACGTGCCCTGCGGCGGGATCGCCAGAAAGTCGCGGTGCAGTTGTTGCCAGCTGGCGTCGGGGTCCAGCTTGGCGAAGCGCTGCGGCTGCAGCGTTTTGGCGAAGGCTTCCAGCAGCACGATGTGGTAAGGCGTGTTGTAGAAGTGGTGCCAGGCGCCGAAAGTGCGGCCCTCGCGCACGGCGGCCAGCGCGCCCACCGGCTTGCGCGCGGCGGCGGCGGCCAGCGAGGCGCGCGCCTGGGCCGGCGCGATATCCGCGCCGAACTGGATGCCGGCCTTGTCGCCGGGCGCGGCGCTGCCGGTGCCGATATACCAGTCCGGTTTGGCGGCCAGGATGTGCTCCATATTGACTTCGCCCACCGCGCCCGGAATCAGCTTGTCGCCGATATTGACGCCGCCTGCGGCATCCACCAGCTCGCCCAGGCTGCCTTTGCCGGCGCTGGTGACATTGGGGAAGGCGCCGGCGCGCAGGTCCAGAAACACCTTGGGCTTCTGCTGCGCCGGGATGGCAGCCACGGTGTGGCGGATGGCGTCCATTTTGCTTTGATAGAAGCGGATGAAGCGCTCCGCCTCGGCCTCGCGCTGCAGCGCCTGGCCCATGATGCGCAGGCTGGGCACGGTGTGCTCCAGCGGCGCGTTGCGGAAATCGACAAACACCACCGGCACTTTAGCGGCTTGCAGCTGTTTGACGATGGGGTTGTTCAGGCCGGGGCCGTGGCCGGAGACGCTGAAGATGGCGATGTCCGGTTTCAGCGCCAGCACTTTCTCGGCGCTGACCGAGTTCTCGCTGGTGCCGCCTATCAGCGGGATGCGGTCAATTTCGGGGAAGCGTTTCTTGTACTGGGCGTAGGTCTGCGGGTCCAGTTGGCGGAAGTCGCCTTGCCAACCTGCAATGCGGGCCAGCGGCTGCTTGCCTTCCAGCAGCGCCAGCGCGTAGAACAGCCGGCCTTCGCCCAGCAGGATGCGCTGCGTCTTGGCCGGCGCGTCCACTTTGCGGCCGGCGATGTCGGTGATGACGGCGGCCTGGGCGGTCAGCGCGCTTGTGGCGAACAGCGCGGCCAGCAGCAGGCGGGAGAATAGGGTTGTCATCGGGAATCCTTTACTTCTGCCAGTCGAGCTTGAGTTCCGGCTGCTTGGCCATCAAGCCCAGGTGTTCGTCCATGATGAATTCGATCTTGGCCAGCTTGTCGGCCGCGTCCGCCGCGCACACCATGTCCAGCGTGTCGCCTTGGCGCAGGATGTCGCAGGTGCCGATGGGAAACTGCACGTGGGCGCGATGGGTGTCGAAATCCACCGGCACTTTCAGCGCGTAGTGCTTGCACAGCTTGTACAGCACCTTGTCGGCGTGGGCGGTGGTCAAAGAAGCGCGGCTGCTCAGCATCTTGATTTCTCCTATTGCATAAACGGGAACAGGCAGTTGGCGGACCGATGGGGTCCGGCAACTGCCGTGCGCGGCTTCCCGTCTGCTTGAGCCAAGCGGACGGGAAGGGCGGGGTTTAGAACTTGCCGGTCAAGGTCAGCCAATAGCGGCGGCCTTCGTCGACCATCCAGTTGCCGTTGAGGCCGTTGTCGCGTGCGCGGTCATCGATGGCGACTTTGCGGTCGCCCACGTTCAGCACGGCGAAGTTGACGTCGAAGGTCTTGTTGATCTGGTAGGTGCCGCCCAGATCCCAGGTGCTGGAGCCGCCGCGGGTGCGGACGACGTTGGCGCCGTTGCGGAAACCGGTGTAGTACTGCTTGCCTTCAAAGTTGAGGCGGCTGTACACATCCAGTTTTTCCACCGGGTTCCAAGCCAGTTTGACGTTGCCGGCATGTTCCGGGGTTTTGTCCAGCGGCATGCCTTCCAGCGATTGGCCGGAGTAGCTGGTTTCCTTGCCGCCGTGGCGCTTGGACTTGGTGTAGGTGTAGTTGCCGGACACGGTCCAGCGCGGCGCAAACGCCCAGCTGCCGGAGAACTCCAGGCCATGGATGTCCACGTTGTCCACGTTGTCGTATACGTAGATGCGAGCCGGATTGCCCTTGGCGATCAATTCGTTGGTGAATTGGTCGGTGCCGTAGCTCACCACCTTGTTGCGGAAGCGGTTGAAGAAGGCGGTGGCGTTTGCGTTCAAGCCTTGGTTGTCGTCGAAGTGCAGGCTGGCTTCGTAAGTGGTGCTTTCTTCCGGCTTCAGCTTGGAGTTGCCGCACAGCAGGCCGGTTTCCACCTGGCTGCCGGTGCGCATGCAGTAGCCATCGGTGCTCTGGCGGATGGTCGGCGCCTTGAAGCCCTTGCCCACGCCGCCTTTCAATGTCCAGTTGGCGTTCAGTTGATCCACTAGGTACAGGCGCGGCGTGAAGTGGCTGCCGAAGACGCTGTGATGGTCCAGACGGCCGCCGCCGGTCAGCTTCAGGGTGTCGGTTAGGTCGTAAGTGTCTTCCGCGAATAACGCCCAAGTATTGACGGTAATCTTGTTAGGGTTGGGCGTGCCGGTGAATTTGAATGGGGGCAGCAGTGCTTCCTGCGCGGCCATATTGTCCCCGACTTGCTGGCCGACCTGGCTGCCTACCTTGAACGTGTGGCGATCAAACAGGAAGGTCAGTTGCCCATCCAGCGTGGTATTGGTCAGCTTCAGGCCTTTGCCGTCATCGACGTTGTTGACGCTGTGGCTGGGTTTTTCGATTTCCTGATACAGGGCCAGATTGGAGCGGATATTGCCGTACTTGCCGTTGTGGCTCAGGCTCCAGTGGTCGCGGACGTCAAAATAATCGTCCTTGGTATTCGGCGTGGTTCCCTTCAAATAGAGACCAACGCTCTTGCCGGGCGTGGTGGTCTGACGCAGCTCATTGTGGCCGGCTTCGAAGGTGATCTCGTGATCCTTGTTGGGGGTAAAGCTCAGCTTGGCGTTGA
The DNA here is from genome assembly GCF_016428945.1 of Chromobacterium sp. ASV23. NCBI lineage: Bacteria > Pseudomonadati > Pseudomonadota > Betaproteobacteria > Neisseriales > Chromobacteriaceae > Chromobacterium > Chromobacterium sp. ASV23. The sequence goes on along the minus strand of NZ_JAELTR010000019.1, from coordinate 9,274 downwards.
TGTCGCCCAAGTGTGTGCCGACTTTGCCGCCATCGCCGCTGTTGGCGTAGAAGATATTGTCCTCTGCCTGATTATTCAGCGCGCCATACAGTTGCAGCGACAGCAGATCCTTCACCAGCGGGCCGCCCACCCAGAAGCTGCTCTGGCCGGTGTTGCCTTCATTGGAGTGTTCGGTGATGGTGCCGCCCAGCGTCATCGAACCGTGCCATTCCTTCGGCGCTTTGCGGGTGATGATGTTGACCACGCCGCCCATGGCGTCGGAGCCATACAACGAAGACATCGGACCGCGCACGACTTCAATGCGTTCAATCGCTTCCATCGGCGGAATCTGGAATTGCTGGAAGCCGCCGGTGCCGCGGCTGCGTGTCTCGCGGGTATTCTGGCGGCGGCCATCCACCATGATCAGCGTGTATTCGCCGGGCAGGCCACGGATGGAAATGTCCTTGTCGCCCGGGCCGGAACCATTGATGTTGATGCCTTCCAGATCACTGAGGGCATCGGTCAAATTGGTGTAAGGCTTCTTTTCCAGCTGCTCTCTCGTAATCACGGAAATGCTCGCGGGCGCTTCTTTGATCTTTTGTTCGTAACCGGTGGCGGTGACGACTACGGTCGGCAATTCAGCTTCCGCAGCATAGGCGGCGGGGAGGTGCAGGCTGCAGACGGCAGCAGAGAGCAGCGCCAGTCGGAAGCCCTGGCGTGGGAGGCGATTGTTTTTCATTGTCTAAACCCAGAGTTCATCACGGAACGGTTGTCCACTTGGCAGGCGCGGCGCTGTGGCAAGGTTTTATTGAGGCCAGCGGAATATTTGCGCAATCAATGTCAAATGGTTGACGTATTGTCGCACCAATCTACCTTAATGTAAATAGGAATTGTTTGCATTATCATTCTCAATAAAGCGGCGGCGCGTGCAGAAATCTGGTTTCTATCGCGCGCCGCCGGACGCAACGACGCTGGGATCAGCTCTGTTGCGGAGCCGCTTTAGGCGTCGGGGATTCGCTGCCCGCGCCATGCCGCAGCCGGCGCAGTTGGCCAAAGCCGGCGAGCATCGCCAGTCCGGCTGCCGCCGCGCTCAGGCCGAGCGCAGCGGTGGCGGCCATCGGCGCCAAAAGCCGCGCCAGCGCGCCCAGGCCGAAAGCGCCCAGGCTGTCGCCCGTCACGTCCTGCGCGTTCCACAGGCTGTTGACGCGCCCCAGCAGGTGGTCCGGCGTGCGGCCCTGCACCAGTGTGAACTGCAGCAAAGAGACGATGGAGCCGAAGTAGCCCACTACAGCCAGCGCCGCCAGCGCGGCTGCCAGGTGAGGGATCCAGCCCAGCGAGGCCAGGGCCAGCGCGGAAGCCAGCAGGGCGGCCAGCATGGCGGCGCCGGGACGGCGCAAGCCGGCCACCCAGCCGCTGGTGAAGGCGCCCAGCATGGCGCCCAGCGGCACCGCTCCATACATCAGGCCCACGGCGAAAGCGCCGCTGCCGTAGCCATCCTCCGCCAGCGACGGATACAGCACCCGCACCGAGGCCAGCAAAGCCTGCAGCGTGCCCACCGCCACCACCGCGCCGACGACCTTGTCCTGCAGCAGAAAGCCGAAGCCTTCGCGCAGCGCGCGCAAGGGATGGGCGAGCTCGCCGCCTTGCGGCAGCAGGCTGGGTAGACGGGTCAGCGGCACCAGGGTCAGCAAGGTGCCGAGGCCGGCCAGCAGGTAGTTCCAGTTGACGCCGATGGCCGCGATGACGGCGCCGCCCAGCAGCGGCGACAGCACCGCGCCCAGACGCATGGTCAGCATGCTCAGCGCGCCGGCCGCCGGCAGGTTTTCCCGCCCGACGATGGCCGGAATGGACGCCATCAGCGAGGTGATGCCTATGCCGCTGAAGAAACCATCCCAAGCCGATACCGCGTACAGCGCGGCCAGCGACGGCTGCTCCAGAAACCCATTGGCCGCCAGCGCCAAAAAGCCCAGGCCGCAGGAAGAGCGGCCTAGCAGAATCAGCCGGCGGCGGTCCATGCGGTCCGCCAGCACGCCGCCGCACATCAGGCCGGCGAACATGCCGATGCCGTCCAGCGCCATGGCCATGCCCACCTGCAGCGGGGAGCCGGTCAGCTGATGGATTTGCACTGGCACCGCCACCATCAGGATGCCGAAGGCGAACACCGAGATCAGGCGGGCGATGAAGATGCAGCGGAAATGCGGATTGAGCCTGAGCAGGCTGAAATCAACGAGGATGGGGGATTTTTTCATGGTAAGCGGCGATGTGGATGACAAAGGCTGGACCGGCGCCGAATGCGGATTCGGATGTCCTGTCGAAGCAGGCGCATGCTAGCACTTAATATTAATGAGAATCAATATTAATTGTGAGTCGAGCCAGAAAGCCCAGGCATATGGGGGCTCCTGGCGATGGGTAATTTGTTTTGCATCAAGCCGCGTTGTTAATACCTATTGCATGTCACCAATAATACCAATCTAATACCAAATGGCGCTGGCATCTGGCGCTGAAATGATTCCTGCCGAGCCCTTGCTGGATGGGTCGGCTTCGCATGGCTGTGGAGGAGGAGAGGAAGATGAACCTGAAACGATTACTGAGCATGGCTGTGCTGGCAGCCTTGTCGTCCGCCGCCTGGTCGGCGCCGGATGCGGCGGCGTTGGGGCAGAGCCTGTCGCTGAAAATGGCGGTGGATACCAATAAGGGCGCAGCTGCCGGCGCGCCCTGCGCCGACCTGGGCGCGGACTGGGCCTCCTGCCTGAAGGGCCGGCTGATTCTGGAGAACCGTGGCGGTGAAGCCGTGCCGGCCGGCAGCGGATGGAGCCTGTATCTGCACAGCATCCGCCGCATTCTGAAGCTGGATTCGCCAGACTTCGCCATCCGCCATATCACTGGCGACTTGTACCAGCTCACGCCCACGGCCGGCTTCCAGGGGCTGGCCGCCGGCCAGAAGCTGGAACTGCCGCTGATAGACGAATACTGGCTGCTGCAGGAAAGCGACGTGCTGCCGCGGCCTTATGTAGTGGTGGATGGCCAGCCGCCAGCCCTGCTGCAGCATGACAGCAGCGACGATGCCAGCTACCTGCTGCCGCTGACCGGCGACAACTGGAAGAACCCGGCCGGCGAACAGCGCCCGCTGGCCACGCCGGAGCAGCGCTATCACACCTTTACCCCGCGCGGGTTGCCGCTGTCTGCCGCGCAGGTGGCAAAACGCACCATCCCCGCGGTGATGCGGCAGCAAGCGGGCAGCGGCCAGGTGCAGGTGAGCGGGCTCAGTCTGAATCTATCCGGGCTCGATCCTGCACAGCGGCAGGCGTTGGCAGAGCGCGCGGCGCAGTTGGGGCTGCGCGCCAATGGGGCGCCGGTGGCGGGGGGAGTGGCCGGGACCAAATTGCCGGCAGACATCGCCGTGTCCGGCGGTTACCGCCTGTCAATCGGCCAACAGGGCGCCACGGTGGAAGGTTATGATGCGGCCGGGGTGTTTTATGGCGTGCAAACCTTGTTGGGCCTGGCGCCGCAAGGCGGCGGCGCCATCCCCGCGATGACGGTGGAGGACGCGCCGCGCTATGCGTATCGCGGCATGATGGTGGACCTGGCGCGCAACTTCAAGCAGCCGGCCACCGTGCGGCGGCTGATCGAGCAGATGGCCGCCTACAAGCTCAACAAGCTGCACCTGCACCTGTCCGACGACGAAGGCTGGCGCGTGCAGATTCCGGGCCTGCCGGAGCTGACCGACGTCGGCGCGCGGCGCTGCCATGACTTGAGCGAAACCCGCTGCCTGCTGCCGCAACTTGGTTCCGGCCCGGACAACCAGTCTGGCGGCGGCTATCTGACCCGCGCCGATTACATCGATCTGGTGCGCTACGCCCAGGCGCATTTCATCGAGGTGATCCCGGAATTCGACATGCCCGCGCACGCCCGCGCCGCCGTGGTGTCCATGGAAGCGCGTTACCGCAAGCTGATGGCGGCAGGCCAGCCGCAGGCAGCCAGCGAATACCGCCTGCTCGACCCGCAAGACCAATCGAACACCTTGTCGGTGCAGTTTTACGACCGCCACACCTACCTGAACCCCTGCGTGCCGGGCAGCCAGCGCTTCGTCAGCAAGCTGGTGTCCGAGGTGGCGGCCATGCACCGCGAAGCCGGCCAGCCGCTACAGACCTGGCACTTTGGCGGCGACGAGGCCAAGAATATCCTGTTGGGCGGCGGTTTTCAGGATGTCAGCGGCAGCGATCCGGGCAAGGGCAAGGTAAAAATGGCGCAACAGGACAAGCCGTGGGGCCGCTCGCCGGCCTGCCAGGCGCTTGTCAGCAGCGGCCAGATCAAGAGCGTGGACGACTTGCCGCTGAGGTTCGCCCGCCAGGCCAGCGGCATCGTGGCCGGCCAGGGCATCGCCGCCATGGGCGCCTGGCAGGATGGCGTGCACGGCGCGGCTGGCGCGTCGGACTTCGCCACCGCGCATACCCTGGTCACCGAATGGGACACCCTGTATTGGGGCGCCGCGCAGTCTGCCAGCGATTTGGCCAACAGGGGATTCAAGACCGTGCTGGCGATGCCGGACTATCTGTACTTCGACTTCCCCTACGAGCTGAACCCGCGCGAACACGGCTACTACTGGGCCTCGCGCGATACCGACAGCTACAAGGTGTTCAGCTTCGCGCCGGACAACCTGGCGCAGAACGCCGAAGTGATGCCGGATCGCCAGGGCAAGCCATTTGCCGTGACCAGCTCTGCCGCGCCGGCGCGTTTTGCCGGCATGCAAGGACAGGCGTGGAGCGAGATCGTGCGCACCGACGCCGAGTTTGAGCAGCGCGTCTACCCGCGCATGCTGGCGCTGGCCGAGCGCGCCTGGCACAAGGCGGCGTGGGAGCGGCCATACCAGGCCGGCGAAACCTACCAGCTGGGCGTCACCCACCTGGTGGACAAGGCGGCGCTGAACGCCGATTGGCAACAGTTTGCCGCCGTGCTGGGCTGGCGCGAAGCGCCGAAGCTGGAAAAAGCCGGCGTGCGATACCGCCTGCCGATGCCGGCGGTGCAGCCGGGCAGCGGGCCGTATGCCGTCACCACGGAATGGCCGGGCGCGCGGCTGCAGTACTCGACCGACGGCCGCAGTTGGCAAACCTATCAGCCAGGCCGGCAGGTGCAGGCCGATTACTGGCGCGGCGTGAGCCAGGACGGCAGCCGCGTGGGCCGGGTGGAGGCCTTGTCCTGGCAGTGAGCGGGCATGGGGCGCGGGCGCCGGCGGCGTTTTGAACGCGCTGGCCTGATGGCCTGCGTTATTTGACGGGTAAAGGACGGCGGGCCTGTTGGTCCGTCGTTTTCCTTGGCGCGGGCTTTGAAGAGCATGGCCAGGTTAGGTGGCCGGATTGGCAAAGGGGCTGGTGTCGCATCAAAAATGGCTGCTTTCGCATGGGGCGCTGGCACACAAGCATCTGGCAAGCCAGGGGCGATTCAGTTGACACTGATTCGCTTAACTGCCAACCTTCCGGCTTCAATTTTTTTGCCATTTCCCGCCATGAAAATCACCGCCAACACCGCCGTCACCCTGCGCATGAAAGTCACCGACAGCCAGGGCCTGGTTTACGACGATGGCAAACACCCGGTTTCCTACCTGCACGGCGATTACGACAATCTCTTCCCCAAACTGGAAGCCGCGCTGGAAGGCCAGGAAGCCGGCTTTCAAACCACGGTGGAGCTTGCTACCGAAGACGCCTTCGGCGCGCGCGACGAAGCCCTGGTCACCACCATGCCCAAGGCCGACTTCCCGCCCGGCATCAAGGTAGGCGGACAGATCCAACGCCTGGGTCCGGATGGCGAGCCGCGCTATTATTTCGTCACCAAGATCAAGGGCCCGACCGTATTGCTGGACGGCAACCATCCGCTCTGCGGCAAAACCCTGCGCTTCGCCCTCAAAGTGATGGACGTGCGCGAGGCCACCGCCGAGGAAATCGCCCACCAGCATGTGCATGGCGAGCACGGGCATCAGCACTGATCCCGCCAGCCCCAAGCAGAGCAAGCCCTCCTCATCCGGGAGGGTTTTGTTTTGACCGGACCTCCATTCAAACCACGCATCATGGTTCTCGAGCAAGGCATTCCGTTCCGAACTCGTCTATCAGTGCTTCAATGAAGCTGCGTATTTTTGCCGTTGGCTTCCGTTGAGACGGGTAAAGCACATGCATGGGACGAGATGGACCCACATAGTCCGGCAGGATGCGGACTAATCGCCCAGCCTTTATTTCTGGCTCCATTACATCCTCTGGCCCCAAGATAATACCGAAGCCCTCGGTGGCCGCATGCAGCAGCGCTTTCCAGTTGTCGCTGCGCAAGCGTCCATTTACTTCTATTTCATGAGTCATGTCGTTCTGGGTGAATATCCAGCGGCAGCGAATCGTTGAAGCTCCGTAGGTATATGCAAGACAATCGTGAAGAGACAAGTCTGCCGGTATCTCTGGTGCCCCGTGCCGAGCCAGATAGGAAGGCGCGGCGCAGGCAATCAGTCTGTATGGGGCCAGGGGACGGGCGATCAGGGATGAGTCCTCAAGCTCTCCTATGCGTATCAGGATTTCGTATCCATCCTCCAGCGGATCCACATAGCGATCACTGAGAGACAAATCTATTTTCACTTCCGGGTAACGAGCCAAATAGCGTGTGACGAAGGGCGCCAGGCTGAAAGATCCAAAAGTCATGGGTGCGCTAACGCGTAATAAGCCCTTGGGTTGGGAGTGCATTTCCTGGGCGAGGGAGTCGGCGGCATCGACTTCGGCCAATACCATTTTGCAGCGGTCGTAATAGGCGCGGCCGATATCGGTCAGGCTTTGTCGTCTGGTTGTCCGGTTGAGCAATGTGATGCCCAGGCTGGTTTCCAGTGCCGCGACGTGTTTTGCCACCATTTGCGATGACATTTCAAGCGCCTGCGCCGCTGCTGCGAATGAACCCAGTTCAGCAGACTTAGCGAAGACCGCCATGCTGGTCAACTTGTCCATGATTCTCTCTTCTGAGTTGTTTGTTATCCAATTTTTGGACCATTTATCTCTCAGGAATGGGTAAATATACTCCAAATGTCACTTTCATATGGAGTACTCGTCATGAAGATAGGAATCATTGGTGCGGGCGTGGTTGGCCGGGCTTTAGCCAAACTAGCGGTCAACGCCGGCCATGAGGTGATGGTCAGCAACTCGCGCGGTCCGAGGTCTATGTTTAGCCTGCCTTATTCCACAGGTTGCACGCTGGGTACCGTGGAAGAAGCTGCGCAGTTTGGCAGCATGGTTGTACTGGCAGTGCCACTGTATGCCTATCACACCCTTCCGCCTTCATTGCTAGCTGACAAGCTGGTGGTAGATGCCTGCAACTACTATCCCGAGCGGGACGGATGCATTGAGGCGCTGGACTTGAAGAAGACAAGCTCGAGCGAGTTGATTGCCAACTATTTTCCGCAAGCACGGATCGTTAAGGCGTTTAACGCCATCCCAATGAATGATCTGGAAAATGACGGCCAGCCTGTCGGAACACCGAAGCGCCGCGCACTACCCGTTGCTGGCGATCTTGAAAGCGATAAGGCGCTTCTAGCCATGCTTTATGAACAATTTGGATTTGATGTCGTGGATGCAGGCGTGTTGTCTGAAGGGGCGCGATTCGAACCAGGCACGCCTGCTTACTGCAAGCCGCTTAACAAGCAAGAGCTGCAAGCGGCCTTGGCCGCTGTATGAGGGGAGGCGGGGAGCCTCTCCCTCGTTGCGGAGGAGAGGGGACCGCTCAACGTCCCTGCCGAAACAAGGCCGGGCTGTGTTGCAGGCGGGTGGCGGCGATGCTGCCGCCTGCGCTGCTTGAGCCACCGGGCGCGGCGAAGCAGGCCACGGCCCCTTCCACTTGCAGCGCGACGGTTTGGCCCGGTTGCGGGCAGCTGTAGCCGGGCACGCGGGCGGCCAGTAGGCTGCCGTTTTCCAATACCAGCCGCACGCAGGCATCGTGGCCGCTGAAGCTGACGTCCAGCACGCTGGCTTGCGGCGCGTGGCCAGTTGAGGTGGGCGGCAGCAGGCGGATTTGTTCCGGCCGCAGCAGCACATTGACTTCGCCTTGCGGCATGCCGTCCAGCAGCGGCAGCCGGCCCAGCGCGCACTGCGCTTCGCCGCCTTGGGCGCGGCCGGGCAGCAGCACGGCGTCGCCGACGAAGTCGGCCAGTTCCGGGCTGGCCGGACGCTGGTACAGCGTTTGCGGCGTGGCCACTTGCAGCAGGCGGCCTTGCCATAGCACCGCTACCTGGCGGCCCATGGTCAGGGCCTCAGCCTGATCGTGCGTCACCATCAGCGCGGTGGTGCCGCTGGCGGCCAGCGCGTCGGCCACGGCCTGGCGGGTTTCGGCGCGCAGCGCGGCATCCAGCGCGGAGAACGGTTCGTCCAGCAGCACCAGCGCCGGCTTGGGCGCCAGGGCGCGGGCCAGCGCCACCCGTTGTTGTTGGCCGCCGGACAGCTGTTGCGGTGCGCGCTCGGCAAAGTTGGCCGGCAGGCCCACCATGTCCAATAACTCGGCCACGCGGCGGCGTTCGCGGCGCTCGGCGCGCGGCAGGCCGAACACGATGTTGTCCGCCACCGACAGATGCGGGAACAACGCGCCTTCCTGCGGCACATAGCCGATCTGGCGCTTCTCGGGCGGCAGATGAAGCTGCGCGCTGCTGACCAGCCGGCCGCCGATGCGGATGCTGCCGGCGTCGCAGCGTTCGAAGCCGCACAGCAGGCGCAGCAGCGTGGTCTTGCCGCTGCCGGACGGGCCCAGCAGCGCCAGCAGCGAGCCTTGTTCGACGGTCAGGTTGATGTCGTCCAGTACCCGGTGTTCGCCGAAGCGTTTGCCCAGCTTTTCGATTTTCAATTCCGACATGACGGCGTTTCCTGTGATTTCCAAGCTTGCGTCTGCGCGCCCAGCACGGCGCCGCGTCCCAGGCAGGACATCAGCAGCCAGGTGGAGAACAGCGACAGCACGATCAGAATGGCGGCGTACGGCGCGGCGGCGGCGAAGGCCAGGGCTGCGGTATCGGCCCACACCTGGGTGGCCAGCGTCTCGGTGCCGATGGGCGCCAGCAGCAGTGTGGCGGTCAATTCGGTGATGACGGAGACGAAAACCAGGCTGGCGGCGGCGCCCAGGCCCGGCGCGGCCAGCGGCAGCACCACGCGCCACAGCGCCTGCCACCAGTTGAGTCCCAGCGAGCGCGCCAGTTCCTCCAGCTTGCTTTCCGCCTGCATCAAGGCGCTGCGCACGCTGACCAGAGCCAGCGGCAGGAACATGATGGCATAGGCCAGCGCCAGCATGGCTGCGC